>NZ_AFPR01000331.1:0-1815 GCF_000219295.1 Acidiphilium sp. PM | reverse complement strand
CGGGGNNGGCAGGGCGAGGAAGCGGGCGCGCTTGATGGCGCGCGCGAGTTCGCGCTGCTTCTTGGCCGAAACGGCGGTGATGCGGCTCGGCACGATCTTGCCGCGCTCCGAGAGGAAGCGCGACAGCAGCCGGACGTCCTTGTAATCGATCTTCGGCGCGTTCGGGCCGGAGAACGGGCAGGCCTTGCGGCGGCGGTAGAACGGACGGCGCGCGCCGACCGCGGTGCGACGGGCGGCCGGGGTATTGACCGGCGCGGTCTCGATGCTGTCGGACATGGCTCAGTTCTCCTCGTTCTGATCTTCGTCGCGGTCCGAACGATACTCGTCGCGCGCCCGGTATTCCTCGCGATCATCGGCGCCGCGCCGGCGGCCCGAATCGAAGCGGCCGGCGGGCTTCGGCCCGCGGAACCCGCGGTCGCGATCACGGTCCTCGCCGCGGCGCGCGAGCGGCGCGGACGGCGCCTCGTCGATGTCCTCGACGCGCACGGTCATGAAGCGCAACACGTCCTCGTTCAGGCCGAGCTGGCGCTCCATCTCGCTGATCGTCGCCGGTTCGGCATCGAGCCCGAGCAGGACGTAATGGCCCTTGCGGTTCTTCTTGATGCGGTAGGCGAGATTGCGCAGGCCCCAGTATTCGCGCTTCTTCACCGCGCCGCTTTCGCTCTCGACCTGGGCGGTCACCGCGTCGGCAATGGTGTCGACCTGCTGCTGCGTGATTTCACTGCGCGCGATCAGCACGCATTCGTATAGCGGCATATGTCCCCCTGTGGTTGGTTTCAGCCCCGGCGCCGGTGAGCGCCTATTTCCCCCATGGAAACGGGCATAGCCGGGCGAAATGCCATCCGCCCGGCAGGGAAGAGCGGGCAATCGCACAATCCCCGACGGATGGCAAGCGGCACGATCAGAGCGGGCGGGGATGACCGATGTCGTAGAGCGTCAGGTCGCGATCGAGCACGCCGATCTCCCGCAGCGCCGCGCGCCAGGCCCGCATATGCGCCGAGGCGGCATGAGCGTCGAGCGCCTGCTGATCGGTCCACCGCTCGCTGACGCGAATCAGCCCGGGATCAAGCACGTCTTCGGCGAAGGCGTATTCGAGGCAGCCCGCCTCGTCCCGCGTGGCCGCGATCATGGCCGCCATCGGCGCCCGCGCCGCCGCCATCCGGTCGGCCGGCAGCCTGATCGTTCCCATGATGCACAGCATTTCGAGTCCTTTCCTTCAGTCCGTATCGGTGGCGAACGCCATGAGTTCGGCGCCGTCCTCGATCAGGTCGCCCACCGCGCAATGGAGGGCGGCGATCACCCCGTCCCGCGGGGCGGTGATGCGGAACTGCACCTTCATCGCCTCGATCACCGCGAGCAGATCACCCTCGCGCACCGCGCTGCCCGCGGCGACGGCGAGTTCCACGACCTTGCCCGGCATCACGCTGGTGACCCGCGCCGCCGCGCCGTCCGCCTCGCCCGCCGCGCGGTGCGGATCGGCGACGGCCAGCACGTGGCGCGCGCCATCGGCAAAAACGCGATCCGTCCCCCCTGGCCGCTCGTGCCCAGCCGCGCGACGATACCGTCGATCTCGACCGACACTTCATCCTCGCCGGCCGCATCGACGCAAACGAAGACCTCCCGCCCCGCGTGGTCGAGGCGGAAATGCCGCTCGTCGCGCGGATGCAGGCGCAGATGGTGCGTGGCCTCGCCATCCTCGATCACGACATCCGGAAACGCTCGCCATTCAGCCGCCAGGCCGCGCGCGTCGCCCAGGGCGACCACGGATCGGAAGGATCGCCGCTTTGCGGCAGCGTGGCCAGCCAGCGATGCGCC
>NZ_AFPR01000332.1:0-4916 GCF_000219295.1 Acidiphilium sp. PM | reverse complement strand
GACGGCGCGCCGCGCTCGACGCCGGCGCGGTGCAGCGCCTGGGCGAGTTCGGGCATCGGGCGCACGCCCTCGCCATCGGCGGTCAGCACCGCCGAGAAGGGCAGGTTGCGCGCGCCGGGCAGCGTGCCGGCGCGGGCATCGACCGGCGCCCTGACCCGGCCCTCGAACTGGGCGGGGGGACGGGCATCGACCAGCTGGGCGGCGTGGCTGTCGAGCGTCGCGCGCACCATCGGCATCGTCGCGAGATATTCGGTGGTGGGATGCGGGACGAAGACGGCGGGGCGGAGGGGAACATTGCCGCGGGCGACCGGATCGGCCGGGTCGGCGAACCAGGCGCGGTCGCCGCCGTTGAGGATCGAGGCGTTGTCGGCACCTTCCATGCGCAGCGTCCAGAACACGCGGGCGGCGGCGTTGAAGTCGCCGCGGGCGCGGCCGGCGGGGACGATGATGACGCGGGTCGCGTTGCCGATGCCGAAATGGCCGATGACGCCGGCGATCTGCTCCGGCGGGGGCAGCATGCCGGGGATGCCGTCGCGCGGGACGCGCCAGCCATCGTTGAGGAAGCCGGTGAAGACGGCGCCGGGAATGTGGCCGGCCTCGTAGGCCGGGCGCTGGGTGGCGGTGTCGTAGACCTCGAGGATGACCTGGCCGCGGTCGTGCAGGTGGGCGCGCAGCCAGGCGGCATCGACCAGCGGCGGCGCGGATGAGGCGGGCGCGGCGCGGGCGGGCGCGGTGGCGGCGAGGCCCAGCACCGCGATGCCGAGTGCCGCGGCGGAAAGCGATGCCATGATCGCGGCGGCCGGCCGGGCCGTGGCCAAGGCGGCTGTTCTCGTCTGCATGTTCATGAAAGTTCCGCTCCTTCCTCGCGCGCCGGGCGGCATTGCCGAGCCGCGGCGCGGCGTTGCGCCGTCATCACGATGCGCGCGCGGACAAATGAAGCCGCAGCAACCGCATCGCGCTGTTCAATATTGGATGCGCGGCGGCAAGGCGTTGACGCAGGTCAATGCGGGCGACGATCGGCGGCTTTATTGACTTCATCCATGCGGATGAGGCGGTTCGGCCGTCGAACGCCAGGTTGCCGGCGATGACGGGCGGCGCGCCCGAGCCGCCGGCATCGCGGGGATGGAAAAGGCGGCATGCAGAGACGCGATTTCATCAGGATGAGTTCCGCCGTCGCCTCGGCCGCGCTGCTCGGCCCGACCCTCGCCGGGTGCAGCCGCCCCGCCGAGTGGCAAAGGATGATGACCGAGGCGCCGGCGACGGAAACCCCGACCGTCTGCAATATCTGCTTCTGGGCCTGTGCCGCGAAGGTTCACACGCGCGGCGAGCGGCTGTGGAAGATCACCGGCAACCCGGAGGATGCGCATTGCGAGGGCCGGCTCTGCACGCGCGGGACCGGCGGGGTCGGCGCCTATTACGATCCGAACCGGCTGGTGCGGCCGCTGGTGCGGATGGGCAAGGGGGCGGACCAGCGCTTCGAGGTGGCGAGCTGGGACAACGCGCTGGGGCTCGTGGCCGAGCGGATGGAGAAGATCGCGCGCGAGCACGGGCCGGACCGGCTGGCGGCGCTCGTGCACGGGCCGGGGGCGGCGCATTTCAGCCATCTGGTGCGCGCCTTCGGTTCGGACAGCATCGCCGAGCCGGCCTTCGCGCAGTGCCGCGGGCCGCGCGACACCGGGTTCTTCCTGACGTTCGGTCAGGGCTTCGGCTCGCCCGAGCAGACCGACATGGCGAAGGCGCGCTGCATCGTGCTGATCGGCACGCATATCGGCGAGAACCTGCACAACAGCCAGGTGCGGACCTTCACCGACGGCATCCGCAACGATGCGACGATCATCGTCGTCGATCCGCGCTTCTCGGTCGCGGCGGGGAAGGCGAATCACTGGCTGCCGATCCGCCCCGGCACCGATATCGCGCTGCTGCTGGCGTGGATGAACGTGATTCTCGCGGAGCGGCGCTACGATGCCGGATATGTGGCGCGGAACACGGTGGGGCTGGAGGCGCTGTGCGCGCATGTCGCGCCGTTCACGCCGGAATGGGCCTATGGCGAGACCGGGATCGAGCCCGCGCTGATCCGCGAGACGGCGCGGCTGATGGCGGCGGCGGCGCCGGCGACGGTGGTGCATCCGGGCCGGCACTCGACCTGGTGGGGCGACGACACGCAGCGGGCGCGGGCGATGGCGATCCTCGCCGGGCTGCTCGGGATCTGGGGCCGCGAGGGCGGCTATTACCTGCCGGAGAGCGTCGCCCTGCCCGCCTATCCGGTGCCCGCCTATCCGGTGCCGAAGACCTCGTGGCGGGAGATCGCGCTGCCGGTGTTTCCGCTGGCGGGCGCGCCGGTCACCAATGTCATTCTCGACAACGCGCACGGGGCGGACGCGCATTACAAGGGGCTGATCGTCTACGACACCAACCTGCCGATGACGATGCCCGGAATCCGCAGGACGCTGGACGCGGCCGCGCAGTCGCTGGAGCTGATCGTCGCGGTCGACGTGCAGCCGGCCGAGGTGACCGGCTATGCCGATGTGGTGCTGCCGGAATGCTCGTATCTCGAACGGCACGACCCGCTGCGCAACAGCGGCGAGCGGTATCCCGCGCTCGCGCTGCGGGCACCGGCGCTGCCGCCGCGCGGGGAGTCGAAGCCGGGATGGTGGATCGCACGCGAGATCGGCACGCGGCTCGGCCTTGGGCGGTATTTCCCGTGGACGGATTACACCGAGGTGATCGACTGGCAGCTGCGCCAGGTCGGCTCCTCGCTGAAGGAGCTGGAGACGACCGGGATCAGGGCGTTCCCGCGGCGGACGCCGGCGTATTTCGCGCCGGGGGAGACGCCGCGCTTCGCGACGCCGAGCGGAAAGATCGAGTTGTTTTCGGCAACCTTGCAGCAGGCGGGGTTCGATCCGCTGCCGCGCTACACGCGGCCGGAGGCGCCGCCGGCGGATCATTTCCACCTCAATTACGGCCGCGCGCCGCAGCACAGTTTCAGCCGCACGCAGAACAATCCCGTGCTCTACCAGCTGATGCCGGAGAACCTGGTGTGGATCCATCCGACGGCGGCGCGGCGCTTCGGCATTCGCAACGGAACCTATGTCCGGCTGGTGAACCAGGACGGGGTGGTGAGCAACAAGGTGCGGGTGCGGGTGACCGAGCGGACGCGGCCGGATTCGGTGTGGCTGGTGCACGGGTTCGGCCATACGGCGCCGGGGCTTTCGCTCGCGCGCGGGCGCGGCGCCGATGATTCGGCGCTGATGACGCGGGTGCTCTACGACCCGATCATGGGCGGCACCGGCATGCGGGGCAATTTCGTGACGTTCCGCAAGGAGAGCGCGTGATGCCGCATTTCGCCATGGTGATCGACACGAAGACCTGCATCGGCTGCACCGACTGCGTCGATGCCTGCCGGATGGAAAACAACGTGCCGGAGGGGCTGTGCTATGACTGGGTGGTGGAGATCACCGAGGGGCGGTATCCGGAGCTGAAGACGGAATTCCGCTCGGAGCGGTGCAATCACTGCTCGCACGCGACCTGCGTCGACGCCTGCCCGACCGGGGCGAGCCAGTACTGGAACGGCAGCAACATCGTGGTGGTCGATGCGACGCGCTGCACCGGCTGCAAGGCGTGCATCGCCGCCTGCCCCTACGATTCCCGGCTGATCATGGAACCGCAGGGCTATATCGGCAAATGCACCTTCTGCGTCCATCGGGTGCAGTATGGCGAGGACCCGGCCTGCGTGGCGACCTGCCCGGCGCATGCGATGCATTTCGGGCTGCTGGACGATCCGGGCAGCGCGGTCAGCCGGCTGCTCGCCACGCGCGCGCATTACGTGCTGGCGCCGGAGACCGGCAACCAGCCCAACGTGTTCTACCTGCGTTAGTGCGGATGGCGGACGGAGGACGGGCGGATGCGTGAAGAGGTTCTGGCGAGCGTTCTGGCGAATCCCCGCGTCGAGCCGCATCTGGCGATCTGGGGATGGCAGATCGCGACCTATCTGTTTCTCGGCGGGCTGGCGGGCGGGATGATGCTGTGCTCGGGCGCGGTGATCCTCGGGCGGCGGGACGAGGATGCGCCCTTCGCCGCGCGGCGCGCGCCGCTGGTGGCGCTGGTGCTGCTGGCGGTCGGGCTCGGCGCGCTGTTCCTCGACCTCGAGCGCAAGATCAATGTGTGGCGGTTCTACACGGTCCTGCATGTGACCTCGCCGATGTCGTGGGGATCGTGGATATTGCTGCTGGTGATGCCGGCGCTGGCGCTGATGGCGCTGGGCGGGATCGATGCCGGGTTTCCGCCGCTGGCGCGATGGCTGCGGAGGCTGCCCGCGATCGGCGCGCTGGCGGGGCGGGTGATCGGGCTGAGCGTCGCGGCGCGGCGGGCGGTGGCGGCGGTGAACGTCGCGCTCGGGATCGCGCTCTGCGTCTATACCGGCGTGCTGCTCTCGGGGTTCAACGCGCGGCCGTTCTGGCATTCGGCGCTGCTCGGGCCGCTGTTCCTGGTCTCGGGCATGTCGACCGGGGCGGCGGTGATCGTTCTCGGCGCGCGCACGGTGAAGGAGCGGCACCTGTTCGGGCGGATCGATCTCGGGCTGATCCTGGCGGAGATGGCGCTGATCGGGCTGTTCCTGATCGACATGCTCAACGGCAATGCGTTGCAGCAGGCGGCGGTGGCGCTGCTGCTGGGCGGGGCGCTGACCGGGCTGTTCTGGGTCGGGTTCATGGCGCTCGGCCTCGCGCTGCCGCTGCTGATGGAGGCGGCGAGCTGGCGCCGGCCGATCGCGCTGCTGGCCGGCACCGCCTCGGTGCTGGTGCTGGTCGGCGGGTTCCTGCTGCGCGACATCGTCGTCACCGCCGGGCAGCAGACCGGCTGGCGGAGCTTCCACAACCAGTTCAACGCCGCCCTGCTCGACCGCCTGCGCCATGACGGCG
>NZ_AFPR01000333.1:0-2325 GCF_000219295.1 Acidiphilium sp. PM | reverse complement strand
GTCAGCGCGGCGGCGGTGAGCGGCCCGGTCAGGGCGATCACCGGCCCGTCCGCGCCGCCCGCGATCTCGACCGCGGCCTCGCTCATCCGAACCAGGCCGGAAGGTGCCAGCCCAGACGCGCCGCTACCTGAAGGATGCCGCCATGGATCATCTCAAGCGCTACATATAGGACGATCGCGAGCCCGACCCAGACCAGCCAGCGCCGTTTCGTGAGCAGGCGCGCGACGAGGTTGGCGGCGATGCCCATCAGCACCACCGAAACCAGCAGGCCGGCGGCAAGCAGGGCGGGGTGGTCGCGCGCCGCCCCCGCGACCGCCAGCACGTTGTCGAGGCTCATCGAGATATCGGCGATGATGATCCGCAGCGCCGCGTCGCGCAGCTTGCCGGGGGCTTCTCCCGCTGCCTCCTCCGGCTGGTGGTTGAACTCCCGCCAGGATTTCCAGACCACGTAGAGCAGCAGGATGCCGCCCGCGAGCGTCAGCCCGATGATCGCCAGCAGCCGGAGCGCGACCAGCGCGAGGGCGATGCGGATGACGGTGGCCGCCGCGACGCCGATCAGGATCGCCTGTTTCTGCTGCGCCTTGGGCAGCCGCGCCACGGCGAGACCGATGACGATCGCGTTGTCGCCCGCGAGGACGAGGTCGATCATCAGGACCTGCGCGAGCACCAGCGCATCGGCGAGCATGAATTCCATTGCATCGGGTTCGCGGAGCCGGCCCATCTTGTCAACCGGACCGCCCCGGCCCAAAACGGCGCCGCGCCGCCTGCCGGCCTGGAAGATGGGAGAATTCGATGGTTCCGCGTTACGCCCGCCCGCAGATGGTCGCGATCTGGCAGGACTTGAACCGCTACCGGATCTGGTTCGAGATCGAGGCGCTGGCCGCCGAGGCGATGGCCGCCACCGGCGACGTGCCGGCCGAGGCCGCGCGCGCCATCCGCGAGAAGGGCGGCGCGCGGATCGCCGCGATGACCGAGGCCGATGTCGAGCGCATCGCCGAGATCGAGCGCGAGACCCGGCACGACGTGATCGCCTTCCTCACCTGGCTGGCCGAGGGAATCGGGCCGGACTCGCGCTTCGTCCATCTCGGCATGACCTCGTCGGACGTGCTGGATACCTGCCTCGCCGTGCAGCTCACCCAGGCGAGCGATCTTTTGCTGGAGGGGATCGACGCGGTGATGGCGGCGCTCAAGTGCCGGGCGATCGAGCACAAGCTCACGCCGACCATCGGCCGCAGCCACGGCATCCATGCCGAGCCGACCAGCTTCGGCCTCAAGCTCGCCGGTCACTACGCCGAATTCGCCCGCAACCGCGCCCGCCTGCTCGCCGCGCGCGAGGAGATCGCCACCTGCGCGATTTCCGGCGCGGTCGGCACCTTCGCGCATCTCGACCCCGCGATCGAGGCGCATGTGGCGCAGAAGCTCGGCCTGCGGCCCGAGCCGGTCTCGACCCAGGTGATCCCGCGCGACCGCCACGCCGCCTTCTTCGCCGCCCTCGGCGTGATCGCCTCCGGGATCGAGCGGCTGGCGACCGAGGTGCGCCACCTGCAACGCAGCGAGGTGCGCGAGGCCGAGGAATTCTTCCACCCCGGGCAGAAGGGCTCGTCGGCGATGCCGCACAAGCGCAACCCGGTGCTGTCGGAAAACCTCACCGGCCTTGCCCGCATCGTGCGCGGCTACGTGGTGCCGGCGATGGAGAACGTCGCCCTCTGGCATGAGCGCGACATCAGCCACTCCTCGGTCGAGCGGGTGATCGGGCCGGATGCGACGATCACGCTCGATTTCGCCCTGCACCGGCTGGCCGGCATGATCGAGAAGCTGACGGTCTATCCGGAGCGGATGGCCGAAAATATCGAATCGCTCGGCGGCGTCGTGCATTCGGGCGAGGTGCTGCTGCTGCTCGCCCGCGCCGGCATCTCCCGCGAGGATGCCTACCGGATCATCCAGCGCAACGCGATGGCGACCTGGACCGCGCTCGGCAAGCCGGATTTCCGCCGCTTCCGCGACCATCTGCTGGCCGACCCGGACGTGGCCGGCCGGATCAGCCCGGAGGCGATCGACGCGGCGATGGACCCGCGCCTGCATCTCGCCCGGGTCGATTCCATTCTCGACCGGGTGTTCGGCTCGCACTGACCGGCGGCGCGCGATGTGCTCGCTGATCCTGTCGTTCCTGCCGGGCGATGCCTGGCCGGTCGTGATCGGCGCCAATCGCGACGAGATGCTGGCGCGGCCGTGGGACCCGCCGGCCGCGCACTGGCCGGAGCGTCCCGGCGTGATCGCCGGGCGCGACCGCACCGCCGGCGGCACCTGGCTCGGCCTGAACCGCCA
>NZ_AFPR01000334.1:0-1103 GCF_000219295.1 Acidiphilium sp. PM | reverse complement strand
CCCTCTGCGCCGGCATTCTCGTCCGCCGCAACATCGGCTACGATTTCGGCGGCTGGCGCGACGCGATCGAGACGCTCGATCTCCCGCAATCCGGCACCGAGGAGATCATCATCGCCAACGACAGCATTTTCGGCCCGGTCCGCCCGATCGATTCGATGCTGCTCCGGCTCGACTACGACGAAGCCGATGTCTGGGGCCTCACCGAGAGCTGGCAGCGCCGCTACCACCTGCAATCCTATTTCGTCGCCTTCGGCCCGCGCGCCATCCGCAGCCCCGCCTTCCGCCGCTTCTGGTCCGGCGTGATCCCCGCGCCGTCGAAACCCTACGTGATCGGCAAATACGAGGTCGGCCTGACCCAGGCGATGATCCGCGCCGGCCTGCGCGTCGCCGCCCTCTGGCCCTACGAGGCGCTGACCCGGCAGATCACCCGCGACCAGCTCGCGCCCTATCTCGACATCGAGCCCGGCGGCCGCGCCGACCCGCACGACCTCACCCGCTGGCTGCACATCCTGCGCCTGCGCGACGCGATCGCCCGCCGCCGCCCGCTCAACCCGACCTCGGATCTCTGGCGCCACCTGCTGCTCTCCGGCTATCCGTTCATCAAGCGCGAGCTGCTGCGCGACAACCCCACGAAGGTCGAGGATATCGGCGACTGGGCCGACCTGCTGCGCGACGAACTCGGCGCCGACCCCGCCCCCATCCTCGCCGACCTGCGCATGATGCTGCGCGGCGACGCGCCATGACCCGGCGGGCCATGACGAAAACACTCTCCGGCGCGCGGATGTACGCCCGCCTCGCCGCCGTGCTGGCCTGGACGATGGCGCTGCTGCCGGTCCAGCTCGTGCTGATCCGCCGGCCCGGCCGCGCCAAGCGGGCGCTGCCGCTGCGCTACTGGGGCGGCGTGGCCCGCATCCTCGGCCTCGAACTCCAGGTCATCGGCACCCCCGCCGCGACCGACGAGCGGCCCGTGCTGTTCGTCTCCAACCACACCTCCTGGCTCGACATCGTCGCCCTCGGCGCGGTGCTGCCGGGCTGCTTCATCGCCAAGGCGGATGTCGGGCGCTGGCCCGGCATTAGCGCCGTCGCCCGCGCCGGGCGCACCA
>NZ_AFPR01000335.1:0-1261 GCF_000219295.1 Acidiphilium sp. PM | reverse complement strand
CGGCGGCGGCGGGCTCGGCAGCTCGCTGATGACCGGCCTCGCCGCCGGCGCCGGCTTCGCCGCCGGCGAGCGTATCATCGACGGACTGGCCGGCGGCAGCCACGCGGGCACGCCGATGATCGATCCCTCCGGCGGCGACCCCGGCGCCCCGCCGCCCGACCGCGATGACGGCCTGCTCGGCAATCCCGGCTGGGACAGCGGCGATGCCGGCGGCGGCAACGATTTCGATCCCGACAACAACTGGTAGGCCGGCGCGCCTGAACGCGCGGCGTCAATGGCCCGGCATCCCCCGATGCCGGGCCTTTCGTTTCAGCGCCCCTGCGAGGCGAGCAGGGCGAGATACTCCCACACCATCGTCGCCCCGGCCAGGGCGGTGATCTCGCTCACGTCATAGGCCGGCGCGACCTCGACGAGATCCATGCCCACGAAATCGATCCCGCCGAGCCGGCGCAGCAGCGCCTGCGCCTGCCACGATGCCAGCCCGCCGATCTCCGGCGTGCCGGTGCCCGGCGCGAAGGCGGGATCGAGACAGTCGATGTCGAAGCTGAGATAGGTCGCCCCCGTCCCCGCCACCGCGCGGATCCGTTCGGCGACGCGGTCCACCCCCTGCTCATGCACGTCCTGCGCCGAGAGGATCGTCACCCCCTGCGCCAGCGTCCAGTCATGCGCCTCGTTGAGCAGCGGCGAGCGAATGCCGATCTGGATCATCCGGCGCGGATCGACCAGCCCCTCGTTCAGCGCGTGATAGAACACCGAGCCATGGCTGTAGACCTGGCCGAAATTCTCGGCCCAGGTGTCGGCATGGGCATCGAAATGCACGAGCCCGACCGGCCCGCCGCGCGCCTTCGCCAGCGCGCGCAGCAACGGCAGGGTGATGCCGTGCTCGCCGCCCAGCGCCACCAGATGGCCGATCTGCGCCGCCTGCGCCTCGATCAGCGCGAGGCTGCCCGGCAGATCGCCGAGGGCGATGGCGAAATCCCCGGCATCGGCAAGGTCCATGTCATCGACCATGACGCGGTAGTGCGGATGGTGGTTGCCCGCCAGCATGCGCGAGGCGACGCGGATCGCCGCCGGGCCGGACCGCGTGCCCGCGCGGTTGGTCACGCCGACATCGAGCGGAATGCCGGCCACCACATGGGCCGCGTCGCGCGCGCGGCGATCGAGCCCGAGAAAGGTGGGAAATGTCGCGAAAGTCGGCGCGTCGGCGCCCTGAAACTGTGTCATGGGCGCAGACTAGCAGTCGGTTCGCGGCCTAGTCGAG
>NZ_AFPR01000336.1:0-533 GCF_000219295.1 Acidiphilium sp. PM | reverse complement strand
CAGCTCGAGGACGGCGAGGTGACCGCCATCCTCGCCCGCGCCGCGGCGCGGCCTCAGCGCAGCGGCGGCAGCGCGTAGAGGGCGAGGCCGAGTTCGGCGAGGATCAGCGCGACGATGTACCACTCGACCCGCAGGCTGCTGCGCGCCTGGACGAGGCCGAGCAGGGTCTCCACCGTCCGGCCGGCGAGATCGAGCTTGCGGTCGAGCGCGCGGTCGCGCTCGCGGAGCTCGTATTCCTCGGCGAGATGCAGGTGCAGGCGCTCGAGTTCGGGATGGTCCCAGAGCAGTTCGGGCTTTTCCGCCGTCTCGGCGCGGCCGACCATGCGGTGCTGGATGCCGAGGACGACGCCGATCTGCCGCAGCAATACCCGCCCGCGCGCGTTCACCCGGCCCCGCGCCCGCAGCTCCGCGGCGAGCGGCTCGATCCGGTCGAACATCCCGGCCATCACCGTTTCGTAACGCGCCAGCACCAGGCTCTTCGCCAGCACGTCGGCGATCAGTTGCAGGTGCTCGATCGCGCAGTGCGGCAGCAC
>NZ_AFPR01000337.1:0-3345 GCF_000219295.1 Acidiphilium sp. PM | reverse complement strand
GGGCATGCCGCCCACTACCTCGAAGGCGGCAACGACGACGAACACCGCCACCACCACCGCGACCGGATTCGCGCCATGAATCAGCAGCACCGCAAGCAGTGCCGCCTGGGGTGGCCAGAAACGCGAGGCCCTGGAGCGCCCCTCCGCGCGCGGCGAGGTCGCGTTCGGCCCGGAACAGCCGCGATTCCTGCCATTGCACGCCGGCGAGCATCCGGCCCTCGGCCTCGTAGACCTTGATTTCGCGGAGTCCGGTCAGCGTATCGAGAACCGAAACCCGCAATGCGCCGCCCGCCTCGGTCTCGTCCGCCGCGGCCGCCCGCGCCGCGAGCATTGCCCGCCACGGCATCACGAAGGCGACCACGGCGAAGAGCACGAGCACCAGGGCGGCGGCGGTCTCGTCGTCGCGCGCGACCGCGACCAGCAGCACCGGCACCAGCATCGCCGCCCCGAGCAGGGGGATCAGCAGGCGCAGCAGCACGCCGTCCAGCGCCTCGATGTCGTTCACCAGCCGCGCCAGCACATCCCCGGAGCGGCGGAAGCCAAGGCCGCCGGCGGCGCTGCGCGCGAGCCCGCGGTAGAACCAGAGCCGCAGCGCCGCCAGCGCGCGGAATGTCGCGTCATGCGTCGTCAGCCGTTCAAGATAGCGCAGCACGACCCGCGCGACGCCGGTCACCTCCAGCGCCACCGGTACCGCGAGGGTGATGCCGAGCGCGGCGGCGGCGATATAGTGGCCGGCCGCCGCCATCAGCGCGATCCCGGCGGCAAGCGAGGCCAGCGCCACCAGCGCGCCGAACACGATCGCCGGCGCCTGCCGCCGCCAGATCAGGATCACCCGCAGCAGCGGCGCCAGCACGGAGTCCGTCATCACGCCACCCCCTCGAGCCGCGCGGTCTGTGCCGCGCCAAGATCGAGCTTGCGGCCGCTGAATTCATGCGCGAAGGCCGCGTGGCTGGCCAGCACCACGGTCCGCCCGATCGCCAGCCGCTTGAGGCTTTCCACCACCTCGCGCTCCGTCGCCGGATCGAGCTGCGCGGTCGGTTCGTCGAGCAGCAACAGGCTGGCGTCCTTGAGAAAGGCGCGGGCAATGGCGATCCGCTGCGCCTGCCCGCCCGACAGCCCGTAGCCGCCTTCGCCGATCCGCGTCGCCAGCCCCTCCGGCAGCCGCTCGGCAAATTCGTTCACGCGCGCAAGGCGCACCGCCTCCAGCAGTTCGGCCTCGCTCGCTTCCGGTCGCCCGAGCCGGATGTTTTCCTCGATCGTCCCGGCGAACAGCACCGGCCGCTGGCTGATGAGCGCTGTCATGCGGGCGAGCGCTGTCGGCACGATCGTCTCGATCGGTGCGCCGTTCAGCGTAATCCGCCCCGATTGCGGCCGGATATAGCCAAGCAGCAGCTCGATGATGGTCGATTTCCCCGATCCCGACGGGCCGACCAGCATCATCGTCTCGCCCGCGGGCAACTGGAAGCTCAGATCCCGCAGCACGGGGCCGCGTTCCTGGTCCCAGGCGAAGCCGACGCCTTCAAAGGCGATGGTGATGCCCTGGGCTGGCACATTGCGGATCGCGTCCGGCGGCACCGCCGCCACCGCCGGTTCGGGCAGGCCGACAAGGTCTTCGGCCGCGGTCTGTGCCGTCATCCGGTCCTGATACACGGCCGAGAAGGCGCGGAACGGCGCGAAGAATTCCGGCACCAGCAACACGCAGAACAATGCGGTCGGCGCCAGCGCCGTCTGGCCGGCGAGCAGCGGGCCGGCGAAGCGGATGGCAATTCCAACCAGTGCCGCCGCGGCAAGCAGGTCGAGCGCGGTGGCGTTGAGAAAGGCAACCCGCAATATGCGCATCGTGCGCAGGCGCAGTTCGTCCGCGGCGCGCCCAAGCGCTGCGGCCTCGGTTTCGGCGCGCCCCGCCAGCACAATGGTGGCGATGCCGCGCACACGGTCCAGGAAGCGGGTCTGCAGGCGGGCCATGGCGGTGAACTGTCGCCGGGCCGCGACGCCGGTGCCAATTCCGGTGATCGCCATGAACATCGGCACCAGGAGGCCGGCGCATGCGAGGATCACACCGCTGCGCCAGTCGGCGATCGCCGCGGCGAGAGCGACGAGCGCCGGCCCGATCGCGGCGAGCCGCGCCGCAGGAAGCCAGCGTCCGTGGAGCCCGTTCATCGCCTCGATCCGGTCGACGACGATGATCGAGAGTTCTGCCGAATGCCGCCCGCGCAGCAGCCCCGGCCCGGCGCTCATCAGCCGTCCCAGCGTATCGCTGCGCAGCCGCCGGCGCGCGGCGATGCCGAGCCGGCTCGCCTCGTGTTCCTGCCCGACGATCAGCGCGGCCCGCACCAGGGCGGCGGTGACGAAGCCGAGTCCAAGGAGCGCCGTCGGCAGCCGCCCCGGTGCGATCGCGGCGGCAAGCAACCCGGCCGCGCAGGCGATCTGCCCGATCGCAACCAGCACCGAGGCGATGCCGAGCCCGATCGCGAGCCGCGCGCGCCGTCCTCCAAGCCTGATTTCCTGACGGATCCACTGTTTCGCGGGAGACGATTGCCGTGCCATGCTGGCTACATATAAGCAGTTCGCCCATTTCAAAAGCGCGGCATCTCCTGCCGGTCGGTTGGCTCGCGGATTGTTTATGTTTTCACGAATATGTCACGCCGCCGCTTCCGTCATGCCGCATGTCCGCTGCCGGGCATGGACGCCGCGACCGGTTTCGCCCAAAAACCCCCGGCAACTCGTGGCCGTTCACGGAGAGACAGCATGCAGATCGTCCGCAATGTTCCGGATCTCCGCGCCGCCCGCGCGGCGCTGACGGATGGTGGCCGCGCCCGCCTCGCCCTGGTGCCGACCATGGGCGCGCTGCATGAGGGGCATCTCTCGCTCGTCCGCGCCGCGCGCGAGGCCGGCCACGTCGTTGCGGCGTCGATTTTCGTCAACCCCACCCAGTTCGGCCCGAACGAGGACTTCACCCGCTACCCGCGCGACCCCGAGCGCGACTGCGCCCTGCTCGCCGAAGCCGGGTGCGCGCTGGCCTGGCTGCCCGAGGTCTCCACGATGTATCCGCCCGGCGATGCCACCTCGGTCGAGGTTGCCGGCCTGTCCGTCGTGCTTGAGGGCGCGGTCCGTCCCGGCCACTACCGCGGCGTCGCGACGGTGGTGGTCAAGCTCCTGGGCCAGGTCCGTCCCGATGCCGCCTATTTCGGCGAGAAGGACTGGCAGCAGGTGCAGGTAATCCGCCGCGTCGCGGCCGACCTGTTCCTGCCGGTCGAGATCGTTGTCGGCCCCACCCTGCGCGAGAAGGATGGCCTCGCCATGTCATCGCGCAACCGCTATCTCGACCCTGCGGACCGCGCCCGT
>NZ_AFPR01000338.1:0-888 GCF_000219295.1 Acidiphilium sp. PM | reverse complement strand
TCGGGCGTGCGCCGGACCCGGGCGGCGCTCGCGCGCGGCGAGATCGGCGCCGCCGAATACGACGAAGCGATCGCGACCTGGACCGAGGACGCGATCCGCCTGCAGGAGCGGATCGGGCTCGACGTGCTGGTGCACGGCGAGTTCGAGCGCAACGACATGGTCAAGTATTTCGGCGAGCAGCTCGACGGTTTCGCCTTCACCCGGCATGGCTGGGTGCAGTCCTATGGCAGCCGCTGCGTGGCGCCGCCGATCATCTGGGGCGATGTCGCGCGGCCCCGGCCGATGACGGTGCGCTGGGCGCGCCATGCCCAGTCGCTCACCGCCCGGCCCGTGAAGGGGATGCTGACCGGGCCGGTGACGATGCTGCAATGGTCCTTCGTGCGCGACGACCTGCCGCGCGAGACGGTCTGCCGGCAGATCGCGCTGGCGCTGCGCGACGAGGTGGCCGACCTCGAGGCCGCCGGCCTCGCCATCATCCAGGTGGACGAGCCGGCCTTCCGCGAGGGGCTGCCGCTGCGCACCGCCGACCGCGAGGCCTATCTGCGCTGGGCGGTGTCCTGCTTCCGCCTCGCCACCGCCGTGGTGCGCGACGACACGGCGATCCACACCCATATGTGCTACGCCGAATTCCAGGACATCATGCCGGCCATCGCCACGATGGATGCGGACGCGATCTCGATCGAGACCGCCCGCAGCCGGATGGAACTGCTGGAGGCCTTCGCCGGCCACGGCCCCTCCGCCTACCCGGCCGAGATCGGCCCCGGCGTGTGGGACATCCACAGCCCGCGAATCCCGCCCGAGGAGGAAATCCTCGCCCTGCTCCGCCTCGCCCGGCGGAAGCTGGCGGACGACCAGCTCTGGGTGAACCCGGATTGCGGGCTGAAGACC
>NZ_AFPR01000339.1:0-1485 GCF_000219295.1 Acidiphilium sp. PM | reverse complement strand
TCTGCCATTTCGCGTGGCGGAATATACGGATTTCTATGCCGGGCGGAATCACGCCTTCAACGTGGGCGCGCTGTTCCGCGGGCCGGAGAACGCGCTGCCGCCGAACTGGCTGCACATGCCGGTGGGCTATAATGGCCGGGCGTCGTCGGTGGTGGTGTCGGGCACGGAGTTCCACCGGCCGTGGGGGCAGCTGAAGGGGGCCGGGTTCGAGCGGCCGGTCTTCGCGCCGTCGCGCCGGTTCGATTTCGAGCTCGAACTCGGCGCCGTGGTCGGCCTGCCCTCGGCGGCGGGGCGGCCGGTGACGGTGGCCGAGGCGGACGCGATGATCTTCGGCTACGTGCTGCTGAACGACTGGTCGGCCCGCGACATCCAGGCCTGGGAAGCCCAGCCGCTGGGGCCGTTCCAGGCGAAGGCGACGGCGACGACGATCTCGCCCTGGATCGTGATGAAGGACGCGCTGGAGCCGTTCCGGGTTTCGACGCCGCCGCGCGAGGCCGAGCTGCTGCCCTATCTGCATGAGGACGGGCCGATGCTCTACGATATCGCGCTGGAGGTCGGGCTTGCGCCGGAGGGTGGTGCCGAGAGCGTGATCAGCCGGACGAATTATCGCGAGATGTATTATTCCGCGGCACAGCTGCTGGCGCACCACACCACGGCGGGCGCGCCGATGCGGACCGGCGACCTGCTCGGCTCGGGCACGATTTCCGGCGCGACGAAGGACAGCCGCGGCTCGATGCTGGAGCTGAGCTGGGGCGGGCGCGAGCCGGTCGCGCTGGATGACGGGACGGCGCGCCGCTTCCTCCTCGATGGCGACAGGGTGACGCTGCGCGGGGCGGCGACGGGCGATGGCTACACGATCGGGTTCGGCGAATGCGCGGGCCGGCTGCTGCCCGCCCTCGCCGATCCGTATGCGCGCTGAGACGGGGTGACCGCCGGGGCGATCACCCGCGTCCGCGCGATGGGGTGACGGTGCCGCGCGCTATTCGCCGTGGCCGGTCAGGATCGCGTCGCGCACCAGCTCGGCCTTGGCCGCGATGTCGGCCACCTGCTGGTCGGTCAGCGGCGGCAGGTTGAGGATCGTGTTGACCGCGATCACCGTATCGGTGCTGATCGCGATCGTCTTGTCGGAGGCGGAGCCAAGGAAGATCGCCGCGAGATCGTCGGTGCTCGACGGGGTGACGCCGGTGAGCGCGGTCGAGCCGGAGGAGAGCAGGTTCTTGAGCAGGGAGAGATTCTCGAGCGGGGAGTCGATGCGGGTGACGGCCGCATAGTCGGTCGCGACGATGTTGGCGAAATCGGCCGCCGACATCGAGTAGAGCTGGGCGACGGTGATCTGCGTGCCGTCGGTCAGGGTGATGATGGTGCTGGCGGTCGTGGTCGTCCAGTTGCTGATCACCTCGCTGAAGGCGTGGTCGAGCACCTGGGCCGGCGCGCGGGCGACGCTGAGGCGGCCGAGCTCGACCGCGGGGATGCCCTCCTTCGCCC
>NZ_AFPR01000340.1:0-2229 GCF_000219295.1 Acidiphilium sp. PM | reverse complement strand
GGGAGCGACACGGTTGGACAGGGAGCGAGACCATCGCGGCGACCAGCGTATCCCCGGCGCCGGAGCAAGACCGCGCGATCACCTCGTCGCCCTCGGCCTGTTCATGGCCGCCCTGCCGCCCGCGATCGCCTGCATGCGCAGTGTCGGGCTCTGGCTGGATGGTCACTCCTGGTTTCCGCTCGCGGATGGCCTGAATATCTGGAGCGGCGCCCATCTGGCGCTGAACGGCCAGCTCGCGACCCTGTTCAATCCCGTCGCGTATGGAGAATGGTTCCACGCCCATTTCGGCGGCGACCTTCATACATGGTCATATCCGCCGGACTATCTTCTCGCGGTCCTGCCGTTCGGTTTCCTGCCGCCAGCGGTCGCCGTGCTGTCGTTCGACCTGCTGAGCCTCCTGATCCTGCTGGTCGCCCTGCGGGCCTGCGGCTTCGATGCCCGGTTCACCGCCGCTGTCCTGCTCAGCCCGGCCGCCCTCGCCAATCTGTACGACAACACGAACGGCGCGCTCTTCGCGGCCCTGCTGATCGCGGGCCTGTTCCTTGCGGAAAAGCGGCCCTATGTCGCCGGCGTGCTGATCGGCCTCGTCACGATGAAGCCGCAGCTCGGCGTTCTCATCCCGGTCTTCTGGCTGGCGCGCGGCAACTGGCGCGGCATCCTCGCCGCCGCGCTCACGTCCGTCTCGCTGGTGATCGCCAGCGCCTCAGCGTTCGGCTGGACAAGCTGGACGATGTTCGCCACCCGCGTGATGCCGTTCATGAGCCGCGTGCTGGTTCAGCTGACCGCAAAGCCACATCACGGGCCGCGCGCCATGATCATGAGCGTGTTCAGCCTGGCGCAACAAATTGGCCTCGGGTTCCACGTCGCGACGGCGCTTCAGGCGACGACGACGATCGCCGCCCTCGCGCTGGCCGCCGTTCTCGGCCGCACCCGCGCCGCACCCGTGCCCTGTATCATCGCCGCCCTGCTGCTGCTGACGACGCTGGCCACGCCCTATATCTGGTACTACGACATGATCCCCGCCTCGTTCGCCGTGGCACTCCTGGCGCGAGACGGATTGACGACCGGCTTTCGTCCTGGCGAGCTGGCCGTCTATGCCTGCCTCTGGATTACGCCGGGCATCGCCCCCGAGATGGCGATGCGCGGCCTGCCGAGTTTTGCTCCGGTATTCGTCGTCCTGTCATTGGTCTACCTGTGGCGGCGAACAGCGGCGTTCACATAGGTCGCATCGGGGATCGGCGGGCCGGGGCCGGCCCTGGACTGAACGGGTCCGGCCATCCACCCGACGCCCCGCCCCGCATGGCCAGCTTGGCCCGCCCGCCCGCCGGCCTATGATACGGCGCACATCATGGCCGCTGCGGCGACGGAGCAAAAATGCATCTTCCCCATCCTGAATTTCACCTTCTCGGCCGCACCGGCTGGCTCCGCGCCGCCGTGCTCGGCGCCAATGACGGCATCATCTCCACCGCCAGCCTCATCCTCGGCGTGATCTCCGCGAGCGGCGTCCGGCACGATGCGCTGGTCGCCGGCGTCGCCGGCCTCGTCGCCGGGGCGATGGCGATGGCCGCCGGCGAATACGTCTCGGTCAGCTCCCAGGCCGATACCGAAACCGCCGCCCTGGCCAAGGAACGCGCCGAACTC
Organism: Acidiphilium sp. PM; assembly: GCF_000219295.1. Lineage (NCBI taxonomy): Bacteria > Pseudomonadati > Pseudomonadota > Alphaproteobacteria > Acetobacterales > Acidocellaceae > Acidiphilium > Acidiphilium sp. PM. Next base: position 588 of record NZ_AFPR01000340.1, on the reverse strand, counting down.
GCCGAAAGCCCGGCCTCCGAGCACGCCGAACTCGCCGCGATCTACGTCGCCCGTGGCCTCGACCCCGCTCTCGCCGGCGCCGTCGCCACCCAGCTCATGGCGCATGACGCGCTCGGCGCCCATGCCCGCGACGAGCTCGGCCTCACCGAATTCACCGCCGCCAACCCGATCCAGGCCGCCATGGCCTCCGCCGCCACCTTCGCCGTCGGCGCCGCCGCCCCGCTCATCCTCGCCGCCACCCTGCCGAAGCCCGTGCTCTCCGCCGGAATCGGCCTCGGCGCCCTCGTCTTCCTCGCCGTGCTCGGCGCCGTCGGCGGCCGCGCCGGCGGCGCGCCGATGCTCAAACCCGCCCTGCGCGTCGCCTTCTGGGGGGCGCTCGCCATGGCCGCCACCACGCTGATCGGCCACCTGTTCGGCGCCACCGTCTAGTTTTCCGCTCCCGAACGCCATCGGCGTTCGGGAGCGGAACACCAGTTCATGTTCCGATCCTCCCGGACCGCGTAAAGATTTCCTAACGGAATTCTTGCCCACCCCCCGCCCGTCATGGTCTCCTGCGCGCATGGAGACACGCGGCGTCATCGTCACCTT
>NZ_AFPR01000341.1:0-1439 GCF_000219295.1 Acidiphilium sp. PM | reverse complement strand
TGTCACCCCCTCCAGCATCGCGGTGCAGCCCGGGCACGCCACGGCGACGATATCCGCTCCCGTCTCCCGCGCCTGCGCCATCCGCAGATCGGGAATCCGCCGCTCGCCCGCGATGTCCGAAACCGGCGCGCCGCCCCCGCCGCCGCAGCAGAACGAGGCCGCGCCATGGCGCTCCATCTCGCTCACCGCCAGGCCGATCCGCCCCAGCACCCGCCGCGGCGCGTCATACTCGCCGTTATAACGGCCGAGATAGCACGGGTCGTGATAGGTCACCGTCCCGCCGGATGCCGCCTCCGGCCGGATCGCGCCAGTGCCGATCAGCTCGTCGATCAGCGCCGTATGGTGCTGCACCGTATAGTGCCCGCCGAACGCCGGATATTCCTGCCGCAGCACATGCAGCGCGTGCGGATCGGCGGTGACGATCCGCCCGAACCGCCTTGCCGCCAGCGCCGCCACATTGGCGCGCGCGAGGCGCTCGAACCCCGCCTCGTCGCCGAGCCGCCGGGCGAGGTCGCCGCAATCGCGCTCGGCCTCCCCCAGCACCGCGAAATCCAGCCCCGCCGCCCGCATGATCGCCACCAGCGCCCGCAGCGTCCGCCCATAGCGCGCGTCGAACGCCCCGTCGCCGAGCCAGAGCAGGATGTCGGCGCTCTCGCCCTCGCCCAGCACGCGCAGCCCGCCGGCGGCGAAATCGAGCCGCCGCCCAGGCTCGAACCCGCCCGGATTGAACGCGTAGCGCAGCTCCGAAAGCACCTGGTCCGCCTTGCCCGGCGCCGCACCGGCGTCCAGCGTCAGATGCCGCCGCAGATCGACCACCGCATCCACATGCTCGATCATCATCGGGCAGGCGGATACGCAGGCCCGGCAGGTCGTGCAGGCGAACAGCGTCTCCGCGTGCAGCCGCCCGAGCACCGGGCCCGGCGACGAAATGCCCGGATGCGGCGAGCCGGCATAGGCCGGCGCCTCCGGATGCAGCGCCGTCGCCAGGTCCTGGATCAGCGCCTTCGGGTTCAGCTTCTGCCCGGCGGCGAAGGCCGGGCACGCCTCCTCGCACCGCCCGCACTGGATGCAGGCATCGAACCCCGCCAGCCGGTTCCAGGCGAAATCGCCGATCGCCGCCACGCCGAATTTTTGCGCCGGCAACAGCCCGCTCGCCGCCGCCCCCGCGAAACGCTCCGGCCGCGGATGCGCCGCGAGATGCACCGCCCCGGCCAGCGCGTGCCGCATCGGCCCGGTCGCAATCCCCGCCACCAGCCGCGCCCCGCCCCCAGGCGGCAAGCCCGATCCCGGCCAGTGCGGGCAGCCACAACCCGAGCAGGATGCCGAGCGAGGCCAGGAACCCGCCCGCCGCATAGGCGGCCAGATCCCGCGCCAGCCCCTGGAACGCCCCGCCCGAGAGCGACGCCGGCCGCGCCGGCTGCCGCCTCTGCGCCACCAGC
>NZ_AFPR01000342.1:0-1894 GCF_000219295.1 Acidiphilium sp. PM | reverse complement strand
CCGCACGGCCCGCATCCAGCCGGCCGGCGCGAATGGCGAGGCCAGCCCGGCATGATCCGCCCCGCCCTGCCCCGCGCCGCCGCACAGAGTGCCGTCCCGCGCGGTGCCGCGCTGCCGCGCGATGGCAGGGTCGTCTATTCCCAGATCGATGACGGTCTCGAAGCGCATGACGACCGGATTCACATCCCCGTCTGGGCGCTCGTTGGCTGTTTCCTGCTGGTCGCCGGCACCATCGCGCTCGCCGCCGGCGCCCGCCTCACGCGCCAGCCACACCCCGCCCCGCCGCCGCGCGAGGCCGTGCTGCTGCGCTTCACCCAGGCGCCGGACGACGCGCTGGTGATCCGCAACGCCGCGACCGCGCAGCCCATCGCCCGCATCGCCCCCACCGCCGACACCTTCCTGCGCGCGACGATGCGAATCCTCTTCGCCGCCCGCGCCCGCGCCGGCATCGCCCGCGACCTTCCCTTCCAGCTCGCCCTTTACGGGCCCGACCGCCTCGTCATCGCCGATCCGGCCACGCACGAGCGGATCGACCTGCGCGCCTTCGGGCCCGCCAACGCGAAACAGTTCGCGACGCTGCTCCGCAACGCGGAGACCCTCAAACCGGGAGAGCCATCATGATCGGCAGCATCCGCGACATCGAGCTGCTCTGCTCGATCGACATCGAGCAAACGCCCGAAAGCCTGCACGCCCACGCCATTCCCGAGGATGTCGAGATCCGCCCCGGCGATGTCGTGATCGTCCACGACATGCCGACCGCGATCGGCTTCGGCACGCGCCTGACCTGCGCGCGCCGCGCCACCCTGCGGCGGGCCAGCCCGATCGAGCGCTGGTGGGTCGAGTTCCGCTCGATCCTCGAGATCACCGAGCTCTACGAGGTCGGCTTCATGCCGCTCGCCGAGGCCGAGGCCGCCCTCGCCGCACCGGGAGCCTGAGCCATGAACGCAAGAACAGCACCCACCGCAGCACCCGACGCGCAGACGGCCATCGCCCAGTCGAGCACCATGCTCAGCCCGCGCTTCTACACCACCGATTTCCCCGCCCTCGACCGGCTCTCGATCGAGCCGGTGCGCGCCGAGTGGGACCGGCTGATGGCCGAGTTCGAGGCCGATCCCAACAAGGGCCATTTCGTGCGGACCGACGAATTCGCCGTCGATCTCTCGACGATGGAGCCCGAGCTGCACCGCGAATTCATCGACTTCCTGATCAGCTCGGTCACCGCCGAATTCTCCGGCTGCGTGCTCTATGCCGAGATCCGCAAGCGCATCGCCAACCCCGACCTCAAGGCCCTGTTCGGCTACATGAGCCGCGACGAGGCGCGCCACGCCGGCTTCATCAACGAGGCGCTGCACGACATCGGCATGAAGGTCGATCTCGGCTTCCTGACGAAGGCGAAGAAATACCATTTCTTCCGCCCGAAATTCATCTTCTACGCCACCTATCTCTCCGAGAAGATCGGCTACGCCCGCTACATCTCGATCTTCCGCCAGCTCGAACGCCATCCCGAGCTGCGGATCCACCCCATCTTCAAGTGGTTCCGCGAGTGGTGCAACGACGAATTCCGCCACGGCGAGGCCTTCGCGCTGCTGATGCGCGCCAATCCCGGCATGCTCACCGGCGCCAACCGGCTCTGGGTGCGCTTCTTCCAGCTCGCGGTCTTCGCCACGATGTACATCCGCGACCATGCCCGCCCCCGCTTCCACGCCGCCCTCGGGCTCGACCCCACCGCCTACGACATGCAGGTCTTCCGCATCACCTCGGCGATCTGCCGGCAGGTCTTCCCGCTGACGCTCGACATCGAGAACCCCGCCTTCCTCGCCGGGCTCGAAACCCTGCGCCGGCTCGACGTCGCCAATCTCGCCCTGCGCGAGGTGCCCGGCCCGCTCGCCCGGCT
>NZ_AFPR01000343.1:0-2924 GCF_000219295.1 Acidiphilium sp. PM | reverse complement strand
GTGCAGGGTGATCGGTTCGCCGGCGTTCTCGAACAGGCCGCGATGGCCGGTATCGAGGAAGCTTTCCGCCGGCGCGCCCTCGGCCAGCAGGACGTCGTGCCGGTCGAGCTCGACATGGAAATAGGTGACGCGGGAAATTCGGCGGTCGGGTGCGATCATGGTGCCGTCGACCAGATCCTTCGCCTGGACCAGCACGCCGTCGAGGAACAGGGCGTGGTCGGGCGAGACCACGAGGTCGCGCGCGGGGACGCCATCGGCCAGCGCGCCGGCGGCGATGCGGACCGGGCGGACCAGTTCGGGGCGCGGATGGCGGCTGAGGTCGAGCGTGCGGCGGCCGATCCAGACCACGCGGCGTTCGGCGCCGGCGGCGGTGAGGACGGTATCGCCGGCCCGCAAGGATTCGACCGGGGTCTCGCCGGCCGGGGTGCGGATCTGCGTGCCGGCGGCGAAGCAGGGGTTGATGTCGCTGCCCGTGTTGATGGTGAAGGCGTATCCGCCGGACTCGGACGGAGGGCCGGGTTCGGCCGAGGAGTCGCCGAAATCGCTAAGGCCGACCGAGATGGTCAGCGTGCCGGTGGAAGGGATGCTGCCGAACAGGGACTGCTCGATCGCGTTGATGAACGGCGCGAGTGACGTATTCAGTGTCGGTCCGTACTCGAGGTTGATGAGGGGACTGTCGGTGATGATCAGACCATCCGAGGCGTAAATCCTGAAATCCTGGCTCACGGCGAGGCTGGCGATATTTTGGAACGTCATGACATCGCTCGGCGCCGAGGGCGAGGTGTCGAAATTGGAGAAGTCGGTCGTGGCATCGGCCAGGACGATCGTGTCGTTCGGTCCGAAATGCTGGATGTTGCCGCCCAGTTCGATCGCGGTGACGGCCGTCGTGATCCCCACGAGGGTTACGGAAAGGGCGGACGGCTCGATGACGAGATCGGTCGGGGCTGACCCCGTCGTTGGAAATGAAAAGTTGCTGGTCAGCGATGCATTGAGAATCAGCGTATCACCAGAAGGTATTGTCACATCGGACATGCCGCTCTCCCGCGTTCAAATATGTCTGAAATTTGAAATATTCTGACGCGATGATAAGCAACGACAACAAGAGATTCAATTTTTTTAATGCTTCAGCCGACGCGAATTTAACGTTATGTTATCTTATGATGCGAATGAATTCATAAAATGAAACCGCCTCCCAGAACGCGGGACTCGCGATAGACGACGCAGGCTTGGCCGGGGGCGGCGAGAGCGGGGGTGTCGAGGGTGACGAGGTTGCGGGCGATGTCGATCTCGGCGGGGTGCGGCGTCTCGCCGGCGCGGAGCTTGACGCTGGCGCGGAACGGGGCGGCGGGCGGATCGATCAGCCAGTTCGGCTCGGCGATCCGCACCTCGCGACCGCCGGCGCCGCGGGGGCCGACGACGATGCGGCGGCGGGCGGCGTCGATCCGGGTGACGACGTGGCCGGAGGCGGCGCCGAGGCGCTTGGCCTGGCCCACCGTGTAGCGGGCGATGCCCTGGTGACGGTCGAGCACGGCGCCGTCCTCGGTGACGATCTCGCCGGGGGCGGCGGCATCGGGGCGGAGCTTCGCGACGATGTCGGCATAGGTGCCGGAGGGGACGAAGCAGATGTCCTGGCTGTCCGGCTTTTCGGCGACGGGCAGGTTCATCCGCGTGGCCTCGGCGCGGACGGCGTCCTTGTCCGGCATGGTGCCGAGGGGGAAGCGGGAGAAGGCGAGCTGGTCGCGCGTGGTGGCGAAGAGGAACCAGGACTGGTCGCGCCGTGCATCGACCGCGCGGTGAAGCTCCGCTCCCTCCGGCCCGTCCTCGCGGCGGACATAGTGGCCGGTGGCCAGCGCCTCGGCGCCGAGATCGCGGGCGAGGCCGAGCAGGTCGCCGAACTTGAGGTGCTGGTTGCAGCGCACGCAGGGCACGGGGGTGCGGCCCTCGGCGTAGGATTCGGCGAAATCGCCGATCACCGCGGCGCGGAAGGCGGCCTCGGCGTCGATCACGTAATGGGCGATGCCGAGACGGTCGGCGACGTTGCGGGCGTCGTGGATGTCCTGCCCGGCGCAGCAGGCCCCCTTGCGGCCGGTGGCCGCGCCGTGATCGTAGAGCTGGAGGGTGACGCCGATCACCTCGTGCCCGGCCTCGTGCATCAGCCCGGCGACGACCGAACTGTCCACCCCGCCGGACATGGCGACGACGACGCGCACGATCTCAGCCGTTCTGCGCGTTCCGCACGCCGGCGGGCAGCTTCACGACGAGCCCGTCCAGCGCCGGGGACATCACGATCTGGCAGCCGAGGCGGGAGGTCTTTTCCAGGCCGAAGGCGAGGTCGAGCATGTCCTCCTCGTCTTCCGAGGCGGCGGCGAGCTTCGCGAACCAGTCGGGATCGACGATGACATGGCAGGTCGAGCAGGCGAGCGAACCCTCGCAGGCGCCCTCGATGTCGATCCCGTGCTTGTGGGCGATTTCGAGCACCGACAGGCCGGACGGCGCGTCCACCGTCCGGCGCGTGCCGTCGCGCTCGATGAAAGTCATGTTCGGCATTTGAAACCCTTGAAACCGTTGCGTGGTGGAAGGCGCGCGCCGTTCCGCCGCCGTTCACGCTGCCGAGGTAGAGACATGCGCGGATTTGCGCAAGGCGCGGGCGGCAAGACGCCGATATGCGGCGAGGAACCGGGCGGGCGCGTCGTCCGGCGCGTTCCAGGGCAACGAGACGCGGATGGCGTTGCCGGCGAGATCGCCGAGGCCCATGGCGGCGAGAACGTGGCTGCTGGCGACCTTGCCGGAGGAGCAGGCCGAGCCGGCGGAGACGCGGATGCCGTCGAGATCGAGCGCGATGACCTGGGCTTCGGCGGCAAGGCCGGGCAGGACGAGGCAGGTCGTGTTCGGCAAACGCGGGGCCCCGGCGCCGGCGATGCGGG
>NZ_AFPR01000344.1:0-1481 GCF_000219295.1 Acidiphilium sp. PM | reverse complement strand
CGCATCGAGGCGATCGCCGCCGGAATCGACGCCATCGCCGACCTGCCCGATCCGCTCGCCGGCAGCCTCGCCGAATGGACGCGCCCCAACGGCCTCGTCATCCGCCGCGTGCCGCAGCCGCTCGGCGTGATCGGCATGATCTACGAAAGCCGCCCCAATGTCGGCGCCGATGCCGCGGCGATCTGCATCAAGTCGGGCAACGCGGTGATCCTGCGCGGCGGCTCCGAAAGCTATCATTCGAACACCGCGATCTATCTCGCGATGACCAAGGGCCTGCGCCAGGCCGGATTTCCCGACGGCACCGTGCAGATCGCCCCGAATATCGACCGCGCCTTCGTCGCCGCGATGCTGGGCGCCTCCGGGCAGATCGACCTCATCATCCCGCGCGGCGGCAAGTCGCTGGTCGAGCGCGTGCAGCGCGAGGCAAGGGTGCCCGTGCTCGCCCATGCCGAGGGGCTCAACCACACCTACATCCACGCCGAGGCCGATGCCGAGATGGCCCGAACCGTGCTCGCCAACGCGAAAATGCGCCGGACCGGCATCTGCGGCGCCACCGAAACCCTGCTGATCGACGCGGCGATCGCCCCCGCCCTGCTGCCGCGCCTCATCGAGGATCTCGCCGCCCTTGGCTGCGGCTTCCGTGCCGACGACCGCGCGCGGGCGATCGTGCCGAGCCTGCCGGCCGCCGGCCCGGCGGATTTCGACACCGAATGGCTCGACGCGATGCTCTCGGTCAGCGTCGTCGACGATCTCGATGCAGCGCTCGACCACATCGCCCGGCACGGCTCGTCGCATACCGAGGCGATCGTCACAGAAAACGCCGATGCCGCCGCCCGCTTCCTCGCCGGCACCGACAGCGCGGTGGCGATGTGGAACGCCTCGACCCAGTTCTGCGACGGCGGCGAATTCGGCTTCGGCGCCGAGATCGGCATCGCCACCGGGCGAATCCACGCCCGCGGCCCGATCGGCCCGGCGCAGCTGACGACCTTCCGCTATCACGTCGTCGGCACCGGCCAGGTGCGTCCCTGAGCACAGACCGGCTGCCCCGCTTCGGCGACCGCAGGCCGCTCCGCATCGGCCTGCTCGGCGGCAGCTTCAACCCCGCGCATGAAGGCCATCTCCACGTCGCGAAGGCGGCGCGCCGCGCCCTGCGGCTCGATCAGGTCTGGCTCATGGTCTCGCCCGGCAATCCGCTGAAGCGCCGCGCCGACATGGCGCCCTTCGCCGAACGCCTCGCCTCCGCGGCGCGCCTTGCCGACGGACGCCGCCTGGTCGCGACGGGGATCGAATCCGCGCTCGGCACCCGCCGGACGGCGGACACCCTGGCCCAGCTCCGCCGCCGCTTTCCCCGCGCGCGATTCGTCTGGATCATGGGAGCGGACAACCTTGCCCAGCTCCCCCGCTGGCACCGCTGGCGGGACATCGCCGCCGCCGTGCCGATCGCCGTGCTGCCGCGCCCGGGCGAAACGCGCGCCGCGCTG
>NZ_AFPR01000345.1:0-1140 GCF_000219295.1 Acidiphilium sp. PM | reverse complement strand
CCGTGCCAATGACGCGGTTCTGAAGGCGCTGGCCGCGTGGCTTGGCATCGGCGCTGCGCGCCTCGCATTGCGCGCCGGCGGTCAGGCGCGCGACAAGCTGGTGCTCGTGGCGGGCGGCAGCGCCGATGAATTCGCCGGTCCGCTGGCGGCGGTGAGCGGCGCCGGCGAGGCGCCGCCCGGCGTCACGACAACAGGCGCAAGGTGAAGCGGTAGCGCACGCTCTCGCCGCGGGAGGCCCGGATCGCGCCGAGGATCAGCATGATCACGTCGGCGACCCCGACGATGATCGCGAGCGGAATGCCGACGACCGAGAGAATCAGCGTCGCGGTCAGGAGATAGGCGATCAGCATCAGGCCGAGCACGGTGATCTGGAAATTGAGCAGTTCGACGATCTGCTTTCTGGTCGTGGTGCCGTCCTTCGCGACGAAATAGCCGACGAGCGGCGAGAATACGCCGAAGAAAAGGCTGGCCAGGGTGAAGATCACGACGAAGTTGCGATCGTTGGTGGCGGCAAGATCGCTGGCGATGGCATTCTGGTCTGACATGTTGGAACTCCGGTCTGGAATGGCGGCAAGCCTGAATTCAGAGCGAGGGCTTCGCCGCCGGCTGCTGGTTGGCGTGGGAGACGGTCTTCGCCTGCTGGCTTGCCGCGGCCGCGCGCTCGCGCGCGATGTCGCTGTAGATGCTGCCGGCATCGAGCATCAGTTCCGACAGGAACTGGACATGCCCGCCGAAGCTGTTGTTGGCCGACATGGTGATCTGCAGCACCTGCGGGCAGTCCTTCGACCCGTTGTAGAGCTGGGACGGCACCGCGTTGAACGCGCCGGAGATGCAGCCGCTCTGCAGCGTGTAGATATTGTCGGCCAGCTTGTGGGCCGGGTTCGCCCCGGTCCAGTCGACCGCGCCGATCGTGAAGCCGTCCGGCGTGCCGTATTGCGACAGCATGGCCGCGAACAGGTCATGCACGCCCGGCGCCTTGCCGAGATCCTTCGCGTCGGACGGGAACGTCGCCTCGCGGTTGACCGCGACAACCTTGTTGCCGCTCGCCGGCGAGGTGTACTGGATGAAGATCGTCTGGGAGATGTCATCCGCGAAATTCCGCGGGTCGGAATGGCTGGTCACCGTCATGTCGGCAACGAA
>NZ_AFPR01000346.1:0-3285 GCF_000219295.1 Acidiphilium sp. PM | reverse complement strand
CCCCGCCGCAGCAGGGAGCCGGGCAACCGCCGCGGCGGCCGCGAGGATGCCGGCCCGCGCGAGCCGGTCGTCGGCTTCGGCGATGACATTCCGGCCTTCATGCAGATCCGCCGCCGCGCCCGCCCGGCGGCCGGACCGGATACCGACGGGCAAGACGGAAAAGACCAGAACGAGGATACGGAAATCGCCGCATGAACGAGATGAAACGGGTCGTGGAAACCGGCGCGCACAAGCCGGCCGGCAAGGGCAGCTTCACGCCATTCGAGTGGGACGACGCCCTTCACCTTGACACGCAGCTGACGGAAGACGAGCGCGCCATCCGCGATGCGGCGCATGAATACTGTCAGAACAAGCTCTTCCCGCGCGTTCTTAAAGGTTTCCGCGAAGAAACCTTCGACCGTTCGATCATGTCCGAAATGGGCGAGATGGGCTTTCTCGGCGCCACCCTCTCCACCCATGGCTGCGCCGACGTCTCCTACGTCGCCTACGGGCTGATCGCCCGCGAGGTCGAGCGCGTCGATTCTGGCTACCGCTCGGCCTTCTCGGTGCAGTCCTCGCTGGTGATGTACCCGATCTACGCCTTCGGGTCGGAGGCGCAGAAGGACAAGTACCTGCCGAAGCTGCGCGCCGGCGAATGGGTCGGCTGCTTCGGCCTCACCGAGCCCGATGCCGGCTCCGATCCCGGCTCGATGCGCACCCGCGCGAAGAAGGTCGATGGCGGCTACATCCTGAACGGCTCGAAGACCTGGATCAGCAACTCGCCGATCGCCGATGTCTGCCTGGTCTGGGCCAAGGACGACGAGGGCGTGATCCGCGGCTTCCTCGTCGACCGCGGCTCCAAGGGCCTGGAGACGCCGAAGATCGAGGGCAAGTTCTCGCTCCGCGCCTCGGTCACCGGCATGATCATGCTCTCGGACGTCTTCGTCCCCGAGGATCACATGCTGCCCGGCGTGAAGGGGCTGCGCGGCCCGTTCTCCTGCCTCAACAACGCGCGCTACGGCATCGCCTGGGGCGCGCTGGGGGCCGCCGAGTTCTGCTGGCACGCCGCCCGGCAATACACGCTGGATCGCAAGATGTTCGGCCGCCCGCTGGCCGCGACCCAGCTCGTGCAGAAGAAGCTGGCCGACATGCAGACCGAGATCACGCTCGGCCTGCAGGGCGCGCTGCGCCTCGGCCGCCTGCTCGATGCCGGCGAGGCCGCGCCGGAAATGATCTCGCTGATGAAGCGCAACAATTGCGGCAAGTCGCTCGACATCGCCCGCCTCGCGCGCGACATGCACGGCGGCAACGGCATCGTCGACGAGTACCATGTCATCCGCCACATGGTGAATCTCGAAACCGTCAACACCTACGAGGGCGCGCACGACGTCCACGCGCTGATCCTCGGCCGCGCCCAGACCGGCCTGTCCGCGTTCTGAGCGTCCTCCCGCCGGCGCCGGCCCTGCTGCGCGGCGCCGCCGGGTGGTCCACCTACCCTATGGTTGCCGCCACGGCGCCGAGCCCCTGCGGGATAGGCGCCCCGGCCAAGATCTGATTCACGACCAGATCTTTGCGCGACGCGACCCGTTCGCCGAATACCGGCACGGGTTGCCCGGTTACCAACCCGAGATAGGTGTCGTCGGAGAGCGAAATCTCGGCGAGCGACATAAGCTTGCCTGGAATCCCGCGATGCTCGTTGGTCTTGCAGCCCATCAGCACGGTCTGCACGTCGAGCCCGGGATAGTCGCGTGCCGGAGCGATCTCGCAGAAGCCCATTCGCCGATAGAAGGGCGCGTGATTGACCGTCACCGCCGCGAATATAATCTCGGCGCGGAAATGCAGGATCAGGTAGCCGACAATATGGTAAAGTCCCATCAGGAGAGTTATGTCGCGCGCATGATGCGGGCTGCACGCGAGCCGCGTGATCTCGACCGCCCGCGGCCTCCGGCCGCCCGCTGCCAGCCCGTCGAGGCAGGTGTCGATCTCGTCGCGGAACATCGCCGCGGCGGGCAGATCGCCAGGCCGGTCGTTGCCGTCGCAATGGCCGAGCATGCAGACCCGCACCGACGCCGCGGGCTCTCCATGGTTGTAAAGAACCACCGTCTTGCTCAGCGGAGATTCGTCATAAGTATCGGAAAACAGCGCCTCGCTGCGCGGCGCAAGATAGCCGGCGGCGACATAGGCCTCGTATCGCAATGCCAGGGCTTCGCGAAACGTCTCGTCGTCGTCGATAACGAGGCGGGCCGTCACGCTGTCGGACCGGCGGGCCGGGAGAGGAGCGCTCTCCGTCGTCCGTAAAAATTGATGTCCGAGGATCGAGCCGTCCATAGGGATCTCCTTTGTGAACAAGCGGGCAACAATGCTTTATCCGCTCTGAACGCTTAACAGATCAGTGGTGATTCCTTTGTTCCATCAATGGAAAATTTCCGGTAAACCTTGCTTTGATCATGCTGGCGAGTACCCGTGAACAAGCAGCAACAATCGTTGGTTCAAATAATTAAACAATCGCGTCTATATAATGCGGTCTGGGCCACGGATGTTGTCCCGGAACAGCTTGTTGCACCGATCGCCATTGAAGGGCTCGAACTCCGGATCAGGCTGACGCGCGTGGCCAGCATTGCCGGGCTGCTGGTCGCCGGCGCCATTGCGATCGATTTCGGCGCGACGACCCGACGGCCGGCGGTGCTCGCCGCCTTTCTGTTGCTTCAACTGACCTATGTCGCGCTATTCTGTTTCACTGTGGCATGGCCTCTGGTGCGCCGCCGGGTTGCCGGGTTTGATTGCGCACGCGTCCTGTTCAACCGCCTCCTGTTCGCGCTGGGCGTCTTCTGGGCGGCCTATCTGATCCTGCTGATGCGGGCATCAGGGCCGGCTAGTCAGGCTCTCATCCTGAGCATCATGTGTGGCCTGATCTCGACGACGATCGCCGCCGGCCCGCTCTCCTCGACCCTCGCTTTCTGGACGCCGCTGACGGCCGGCGCCTTCATCGCCCTAAATGTCTCGCATGATCTCTGGCGGCCGGTATTTGTCGTTTCAGTGGCGATCTACTCCGCCTTCGTCTTCTTCACGATGGTCGCCGTCAACCGCCGCATGCTCGAACGCAGCGTCAACGCCCTCGAGCTCAAGCGCACCAGCGAGACGATCCAGATGCTGCTGCGCGATTTCGAGGAGAACGCGAGCGACTGGCTCTGGGAGACCGACGCGGCGCTGAACCTCGTTCATCCCTCGGCGCGGCTCGCCGAGGTGGCGCACCGCCCGGCCGGCGAAATCCGCGGCAACCTGTTCGATTTCATGGCCGGCACCGAC
>NZ_AFPR01000347.1:0-2785 GCF_000219295.1 Acidiphilium sp. PM | reverse complement strand
GCTTCGGCCTCAGCCTCGGCGTCGCCATCGCCGCCACCACCTGGGCCGCCGCCGCCTGCTTCGGCGTCGCCCTCGTCATGGCCCGCTTCGCCCCGCTCTACGAGGCGATCCAGATCGCCGGCGGCCTCTATCTGGTCTGGATCGGCATCAGCGCCTGGCGCGCCCCGCCCCCGGAACTCGACCTCGCCGCCCCATCCGGCAGCCCCGGCTTCCTGCGCGCCGTCGCCACCGGTGCCGCGCTCAATCTCGGCAACCCGAAGATCGTGATCTTCTTCACCAGCATCTTCGTCGCCCTGCTGCCCGCCCACACCCCGCTCTGGCTCAGCGCCGCGGCGATCGCGATCGTCGGGTTGCAGGAAGTCACCTGGTATTGCCTGGTCACCCTGCTGTTCTCCCGCGCCCGCGTCCAGCGCGCCTATCGCCGCGCCGGGCTGTGGATCGAGCGCACCGTCGGCACGCTGCTGATCGCGATCGGCGCGCGCATCCTCGGCGCCGCCGTCTAGAAGGCGCCGCCGAAACCTTTTGCAAACAACCGCCCACCCCCTATATCCCGACCGGAATTCAGACGGAGACCCCCCGATGCCCGACGCCAGCCAGCCCACGGATTACAAGGTCCGCGACATCGCCCTTGCCGACTGGGGCCGCAAGGAAATCTCGATGGCCGAAACCGAGATGCCGGGCCTGATGGCGCTGCGCAGCGAATTCGGCGCCTCGAAGCCGCTCAAGGGCGCCCGCATCGCCGGCTGCCTGCACATGACGATCCAGACCGCGGTGCTGATCGAGACCCTGATCGAGCTCGGCGCCACCGTCCGCTGGTCCTCCTGCAACATCTTCTCGACCCAGGACCACGCCGCCGCCGGCGTCGCCGCGGCCGGCGTGCCGGTCTTCGCCTGGAAGGGCATGAACGAAGAGGAATTCTGGTGGTGCATCGAGCAGACGGTGCGCGGCCCGGACGGCTGGACGCCGAACATGATCCTCGATGACGGCGGCGACCTCACCAAGCTGATGCACGACAAATACCCCGAGATGCTGGCCGACATCCGCGGCATCTCCGAGGAGACCACCACCGGCGTGCACCGCCTGCGCGAGATGGCGCGCGACGGCTCGCTGCTCTGCCCCGCCATCAACGTGAACGACAGCGTCACCAAGTCGAAATTCGACAATCTCTACGGCTGCCGCGAAAGCCTGGTCGACGGCATCCGCCGCGGCACCGACGTGATGATGGCCGGCAAGGTCGCCGTCGTCGCCGGCTTCGGCGATGTCGGCAAGGGTTCGGCCGCCAGCCTGCGCAACGCCGGCTGCCGCGTGATGGTCACCGAGATCGACCCGATCTGCGCCCTCCAGGCGGCGATGGAAGGCTACGAGGTCGTGACCATGGACGACGCCGCCCCGAAGGGCGACATCTTCGTCACCGCCACCGGCAATATCGACGTCATCACCGCCGACCACATGCGGGCGATGAAGCACCGCGCCATCGTCTGCAACATCGGCCATTTCGACTCCGAGATCCAGATCGAGAGCCTGCGCAACTACAAGTGGGAAAACGTCAAGCCGCAGGTCGACGAGGTCGTCTTCCCCGACGGCAAGCGCCTGATCGTCCTCTCCGAGGGCCGCCTGGTCAATCTCGGCAACGCCACCGGCCACCCCTCCTTCGTCATGTCGGCGAGCTTCACCAACCAGGTCCTCGCCCAGATCGAGCTGTGGAACGCCCCCGCCGGCCGCTACGAGCGGAAGGTCTACGTCCTGCCCAAGCATCTCGACGAGAAGGTCGCCGCCCTCCACCTCGAGAAGGTCGGCGCGAAGCTGACGAAACTGAGCAAGGCGCAGGCGGACTATATCGGCGTCGAGACCGCCGGGCCCTTCAAGCACGACGACTACCGCTACTGAGGAGGCGACGATGGGCAGCTTCCTCGCGGTCATGGCGCTCGCCGCCCTGTTCGGCGGCATGCTGTTCTTCGGCGCGGTGATGACCCCGCTGGTCTTCTCGAAACTGCCGCCGGACGTGGCCGGCCCGTTCATCCGGGCCGCCTTCCCGCGCTACTACCTGTTCATCACGGTCACCTCGGCGCTCGCCGCCATCGGCCTGCTGATCCGCGGCAATCCGTGGTACGCGCTGCTGGCGGTGATCGTCACCGGCATCACCCTCTGGCTCTGGCTCGAATGGATGCCGCACCTCAACGCCGTGCGCGACGCCGGCAACCAGGTGGATTTCCAGCGCGGCCACCGGCTCTCGGTCTGGGTCAACCTCGTCCAGTTCGTGATCGTGTTCGCGCTGCTCGCCGGCCTCGCCGGCTGACCGAACGTCCTCGGCCGGACTTCTGGTCCGGCCGGTTTTACGAAAAATCAATTGCCTATGGGAAATTCCTGATCCAGCCGATCAGGCGCTCACATCCCGCATGAGTCGAGCCTGATCACCCGCACCATCGCCCCTTCCGGCTCGGCCGGCGCATCCGGCGCGCGCAGCAGCAGCGCATCGGCCTGCGCCAGCCGGCTCAGCATCGCCGAATCCTGCACCGGGAATGGCGTCACGCTCCAGCCGCCCGCCTCATCCCGCGCCAGCGTCGCCCGCAGATGATCGGCCCGGTGGTCGTTCGCCGCCAGCGCCACCGTGCAGCGCGCGGGCTCGGTCGGCGGCGCCTCGTCCGGCCGCCCGGTCAGCCGCGCGATCGCGGGGCCAAGGAACAGCACCGCGCAGACCAGCGCCGACACCGGATTCCCCGGCAGTCCCAGCACCGGCACGCCGCCCAGCATCCCCGCCATCAGCGGCTTGCCCGGCCGCATCGCG
>NZ_AFPR01000348.1:0-1822 GCF_000219295.1 Acidiphilium sp. PM | reverse complement strand
CTCCTCGATCTGGCGCGCGGTTTCGGCCTCGACATAGCGCGCCGGCACCGCCAGCGCGCGGATCAGCCCGTCGTCGAGATACACCAGCGGCGGATCGCCCTCGGCGACGGCGCCGATGGCGAGTTCCTTCTGGTCCGGCGCGCCGATCTTGCGGACGATGACGATGTCGAGCGGCGCCTCCAGGTCCGCCGCCACCTCGAACCCGACGGGCAGGCCCCCGCGCGGCAGGGCGAGCACGACGGGATGGCGGTGCCGCAGGTGGCGCAGCCGGGCCGCGAGGCGGCGCCCGGCATCGGCGCGGTCGCGGAACATGGCGGCGGGGTTCAGCCCGGCGCGGCCTGCGCCGCCGCCCACAATGCCCGCGCCCCGCGCGGCAGCGCCTCGACCACGTGGGCGAGCTGCCCCGGCGCCATCCGCCGCTCGATCACGCGGATCACCGCGCCGGCGACGCGCCCGACATCCTGCAACTCGTCATGCCCGGCGAGTTCGGCGCGCAACGCCTCGGCGAAATCGCGATTGTGCGCGGCGCGCAGGCGCTCCGGCGACGGATGCCAGCCCTCGTAATAGACCCCGCGCACGATGGTCGGCATCTCGGCGCCGAAATGGGCCACCAGCCCGACCGGCAGCCGGTCGCGCACGGCGTGCAGCGTCGCCCGCAGCGCCGCATAGGCCGCCCGCTCGTTGTCGAAGCCGAGTTCGCCGGCGATTTCATGCAGCCACTCATGCGCCCGCTGCACCGAGGTATCGAGACTTGCGGCCTTCATCACCGGCCCTCCGTTCGATGTCGTCATGCCCGCAGGCTAGAGCAGAATCAGGGGCAACGCAGT
Source organism: Acidiphilium sp. PM (assembly GCF_000219295.1). NCBI lineage: Bacteria > Pseudomonadati > Pseudomonadota > Alphaproteobacteria > Acetobacterales > Acidocellaceae > Acidiphilium > Acidiphilium sp. PM. The sequence goes on along the minus strand of NZ_AFPR01000348.1, from coordinate 995 downwards.
CGTCCGATCGGGTTACAATGCGGTCCGGCGAAATGCGTTCCGGCGACTGGCGAATTTCGTTTCGACTTGTTACACATGGCGCAGCCGCCCCCGCCGGGCGGCTGAAGGGGATCCTTCGATGGACGATGATGACGCGCCGTTGGCGGCGCCCGCCCCGCCGCCCGGCTTCGCCCGGTATTTCCCCCTGGAGCGCCCGCCGCCGCCGCCACGCACCTTCGAACTCGGCCTCGTGCTCGGCGGCACCGTCTCGGCCGGCGCCTATACCGCCGGCGCGCTCGACGCGCTGGTCGAACTGCTCGACGCCTGGGAGGCGACCGACCCGCCGCACAGGGTTCGCCTGCCGATCGTCACCGGCTGCTCGGGCGGCGGCATCACGGCGGGGATTCTCGGCCTTTACGCCCGCAAGGCCCATCACCCGATGCCGGACGATTTCGCCGCCCTGATGGCGACCGCCGCGATGCCGGACAATCCGCTCTTCGATGTCTGGGTCAACCGGGTCGACGGCCTCGCCTTTCTCGACCCGTCCGACCTCGCGGGCGGGACTGCGGCCTCGCTGCTCAACTGCCGGCGCCTCGACGAGATCGCACGGGACATGGTCCGCTATGGCGAAACGCCCAACGGGTTCGGCCGCGCCTATCTGCCCGACCCGTACCGGATGATCCTGTCCGTCACCAATGTCGAGGGCATTCCCTACCGGTTCGACGTCCCGGCCTTCACCGGCTGGACGGGCGGAAACTACGCCCAGCACGCCGACTACGCCCGCTTCGCGCTGCCCGCGAGCGGCATCGCCGCCGACCCCGCCGGCGCGCGGCGGCCGGACGAATTCTGGATCGGCCGGAACCCGGCCGGCGAGGGCTTCGCCGATTTCGGCACGCTGATGCAATATGCGCTGGCCGGCGGCGCCTACCCGATGGCGCTGCGCCCCCGCGCGCTCACCCGCCCGGCCGCGCAGACCGCTATCGCCCGCATGTGCTGCGGACGCCCTCCGGCGCGAT
>NZ_AFPR01000349.1:0-648 GCF_000219295.1 Acidiphilium sp. PM | reverse complement strand
GGCCAGGTGCGGACGGGCGACCTCGTGGTGGTGCGGCCGGGCGGGCGGATTCCGGTGGACGGGACGATCGAGGCGGGGGAGTCCGCCGTCGATCTCTCGATGCTGACGGGGGAAAGCCTGCCGGTGCCGAAGGCGGCGGGCGGGCGCGTGCCGGGCGGGGCGATCAACGGCGAGGGGGTTCTGCTCATCCGCACCGAGGCGGTGGGGGCGGAAACCACGCTCGCGAAGATCATCCGCCTGGTCGAGACCGCGCAGGCGGAGAAGGCGCCGATCCAACGGCTGGTGGACCGGGTGGCGGCGGTGTTCGTGCCGGCGGTGGTGGCGGTGGCGGCGGTGACGCTGGCGGGATGGCTGCTGGCGGGGGCGACGGTTTCGGCGGCGATCCTGAACGCGGTGGCGGTGCTGGTGATCGCCTGCCCCTGCGCGCTGGGCCTGGCGACGCCGACCGCGGTGATGGCGGGGACCGGTGTCGCGGCGCGGCACGGCATCCTGGTGAAGGACGCCGAGGCGCTGGAGGCGGCGGAGCGGGTCGATACCGTGGTGTTCGACAAGACGGGGACGCTGACGGAGGGGAAACCCTCGGTCGTGGCGGTGGCGCCGGCCGAGGGGGTTTCGGAGGCGGAACTGCTCGCGGTGATGGCAGGGGTG
>NZ_AFPR01000350.1:0-1911 GCF_000219295.1 Acidiphilium sp. PM | reverse complement strand
ACCTCGACCGGCGGGATCACCGCCAAGCGCGCCGGACGGGTGGGCGACACGCCGGTGTTCGGCGCCGGCACCTTCGCCGATGACGAGACCTGCGCGGTGAGCTGCACCGGGACGGGCGAGGTGTTCATCCGCTACACCGCCGCCGCCGACATCGCGGCGCGGCTGCGCTACAAGGGCGAGAGCCTGGCGAAGGCGGCGGCGGACGTGATCGCCGAGCTCGCGCCGTGCGGCGGCGATGGCGGGCTGATCGCGCTCGGCGCCGCCGGCGACCCGGTGATGCCGTTCAATTCGTCGGGCATGTATCGCGGCATGATCGGCGGCGACCGGATGCTGCGCACGGCGATCCACCGCGAGGAATTTCGCGCCGTTCCGTTGTGAGTCGCGGGCATTTCCCTTGCACCTTGCCGGGCGGGACGCTAGCTCGTGCAGCTGAATTGGATGAGGATGAAGGCAGATGGCGTATAAAGTTGCAGTTGTCGGGGCCACCGGGGCGGTCGGGCGCGAGATGCTCAAGACGCTCGCGGAGCGGAACTTTCCCGCCTCCGAGGTGATCGCCCTCGCCTCCCCGCGCTCGGCGGGGCAGCAGGTGAGCTTCGGCGACGAGGCGATCCTCACCGTGAAGAACCTGGAGACCTTCGATTTCCGCGGGGTGGATTTCGGCCTGTTCTCGCCGGGCGCCTCGATCTCGGCGGTGCACGCGCCGCGCGCGGCCGAGGCGGGGTGCATCGTGATCGACAATACCAGCCATTTCCGCATGGAGCCGGACGTGCCGCTGGTGGTGCCGGAGGTGAACACCCACGCGCTTGAAGCCTTCATGGCGAAGCCGGACTGGCGGCGGATCATCGCCAATCCGAACTGCTCGACCATCCAGATGGTGGTGGCGCTGAAGCCGCTGCACGAGAAATTCGGCATCCGCCGCGTGTCGGTCGCGACCTACCAGTCGGTCTCCGGCGCGGGCAAGGAGGGCATGGACGAGCTGGAGCGCGCGACCAAGGCCACCTATGTCCACGAGACGACGAAGCCGGAAGTCTTCACCAAGCCGATCGCCTTCAACGTGATCCCGCATATCGACGTGTTCATGAAGGACGGGGCGACCAAGGAAGAGTGGAAGATGACGGTCGAGACCCGCAAGATCCTCGACCCCGATATCGCGGTGTTCGCGACCTGCGTGCGGGTGCCGGTGTTCATCGGCCATGGCGAGGCGGTGCATGTCGAGTTCGCCAACCCGGCCCCGCTGGAGGCGGCAAGGGCGGCGCTGCGCGCGGCCCCGGGCGTGACGCTGTTCGACGAGCGCGAGGATGGCGGCTACGTCACCCCGCTGGAATGCCAGGGCGAGGATGCCGTCTATGTGTCGCGGCTGCGGGTCGATCCCACGGTGCCGCACGGGCTCGGCTTCTGGTGCGTTTCGGACAATCTGCGCAAGGGCGCGGCGCTGAACGCGGTGCAGATCGCCGAGACGATCGTCAAGCGCGGACTGATCGGCAGGAAGGCCGCCTGATTATCCGGGAAGGCCGATTGACGAGACCGCGTCGATCGGCCTAAACCCCCGTCCGTCGGCGGACGTAGCTCAGCTGGTAGAGCGCCAGGTTGTGGTCCTGGATGTCGTGGGTTCGAGCCCCATCGTTCGCCCCATCTTTTTGCCCCTCGCAATTCCCTCATGGCAGATCCATCGGGTTCTCATCTCCGGGCGGTGATCCTGGCCGGCGGCGCCGGACGGCGGCTCGGCGGGGTGGACAAGGCGCTGCTGATCCTGCACGGACGGACGATGCTCGATCACGCCATCGCAACGGTTTCGGGACAGGTCGGCGCCGTGGCACTCAGCGCGGCGGGCGATGCGGCGCGTTTCGCGCGGTTCGGGATTCCGGTGCTGGAGGACGGGCGGCATCGCGGCAAGGGGCCGCTGGCCGGGGT
>NZ_AFPR01000351.1:0-609 GCF_000219295.1 Acidiphilium sp. PM | reverse complement strand
GCGCCAATTTCCTCCGGCCGGTGTTCATAGGGAAAGAGGAACTCGACGGCATCGAACCCCGCATCCGCGGCGGCGGCGAAGCGGTCGAGGAACGGCACCTCGTTGAACATCATCGAGAGATTGGCGGCGAAGCGGGGCATGGGGCCCTCCGGATCAGGCAGATGGGGTCAGGACGGTTCGGGCAGCGAGATCGGCGCGATGCGGGCGAAGAGCCGGGCGACGGAGGCATCGTCGTCCCGCCCCATGCCGGCGGCGGCGGTCATCAGGAAGAGTTGCAGCGCTTCGGAGGCCATCGGCACCGGCATCCGGCCGCGCCGCGCCATGTCGAGCACGATGCCGAGATCCTTGGTGAAGATGTCCACCGCGCTGCGCGGGGCGTAGTCGGCATCGAGAATGTGGGGGACGCGGTTCTCGAACATCCAGCTGTTGCCGGCGGAACCGGTGATCACCTCGTAGACGCGGCGCAGGTCGAGGCCCATCGAGGCGGCGAAGGCGACGGCCTCGCAGGCGGCGGCGATGTGCACGCCGGCGAGGAGCTGGTTGACCATCTTGAAGCCGGCGCCGGTGCCCGGCTCGTCGCCCAGCTCGTGGATGGTGGCGGCCATCGCG
>NZ_AFPR01000352.1:0-4666 GCF_000219295.1 Acidiphilium sp. PM | reverse complement strand
TGGGAGGATTTTTGAACGACATGTCAACCACGACCGACACCACGGAACAGCTGATGCTCGATCCCATTCTCGACCTCAAGGCGGCGTCGCCGCTGGCGCAGGCGTTGCTGGCCCGTCGCGGCGGCGATCTTCGGATCGATGCCGGCGCGGTCGAGCGGCTTGGCGGCCAGTGCCTCCAGGTCCTGCTCTCGGCGCGGGCCACCTGGGAGGCGGACGGGCACGCGTTCCGCATCGGGCCGATGTCGGACCAGATGGTCGCATCGCTCGACCTTTTCGGTGTCGGGCCCGCCGCGTTTCAATTTCAGGAGGACATTTCCGCGTGACCAAGACGATTCTGACCGTGGATGATTCGCGCACCATGCGGGACATGCTGCGCATGTCGCTGGTCGAGGCGGGCTTTCGCGTGGTCCAGGCCGAGGACGGCGTGCATGGGCTCGAAGTGCTGCAGGCCGAGACGCCGGATGTCATCGTGACCGACATCAACATGCCGCGGCTCGACGGCTTCGGTTTCATCGAGGCGGTGCGGCGGGACGCATCATGGCGGTCGACGCCGATGCTGGTGCTGACCACCGAGGTTGATCCGGAAAAGAAGGCCCGCGCCAAGGCGGCGGGCGCGACGGGGTGGATCGTCAAGCCGTTCGACCCGGTGAAGCTTGTGGACGCAATCCGCCGGGTTGCCGCATGACGGGAGGTGGATCGATGGATCCGATGGCCGAAATCCGGGAAACGTTTTTCCAGGAATGCGAGGAGCAGCTTGCCGAGCTTGAATCCGGCCTCATGCGGATGGAAGCCGGCGAGACCGATTCCGAGACGGTGAACGCCGTCTTCCGGGCCGTTCACTCGATCAAGGGCGGCGCGGGAGCGTTCGGCCTCGAAGACCTGGTGCATTTCGCCCATGTGTTCGAGACGGCACTGGATCTGATCCGCTCCGGCCGGCTCGACCCCGCGCCGGAGGCGATGCGGCTCCTGCTGCGCGCCGCCGATGCGCTGGCCGACCTGGTGCGGGCGGCGCGCGACGGTGGCAGCACCGATCAGGCGCGCATCGCCGGGATCGAGGGCGAACTGCGCCAGCTGACCGGTGGATCCGGCGCCGCGGCCGACGAAGCCGACGACGATTTCGGCGATATCGCGTTCGCGGCGGTGCCGGTGGCGATCGACGCCGCGGAGGAAAGGCCGGCGGCGCCAGGCTGGATGATCCGCTTCAAGCCGTTCGCCGATCTCTACGCGAAAGCCAACGAGACCGCGCTGCTGCTGCGCGAACTCGGCCGCCTCGGCCCGACGCGGGTGACGGTCGACCCCGAGTGCCTGCCGGATCTTGCCGCGCTCGATCCCGAGGGCGCCTATCTCACCTGGACGATCGCGCTCGATGCGGATTGCTCCGAGGAGGCGGTCCGCGCCGTCTTCGAATTCGTCGAGGACGATTGCGAACTGGTGATCGAGCGGCGCCAGCCCGAGGGCGCGGCGGTGCCGGAGCCGCCGGCCCGGCCGGCCGACCAGCCGTCGGATGACGAAATCCTCGCGTTGCTGCGCAATGCGGCGGCGAGCGTCGCGGCGCCGGAACCCGCGGACGGAAGCAGCGGCGCCGGCGGCGGCTTCGGCCGAACGTGACCATCCGCCCCAGGCCGCGGCCGAGGCGCCGGCGGCGCGGAGCGAGGCGTCGCACGGCGTCGGCGCCACGATCCGTGTCGATCTCGACCGGGTGGACCGGCTGATCGACCTGGTCGGCGAGCTGGTCATCAACGAGGCGATGCTCTCGCAGCGGGTGTTCGAGGCCGGGCTGGCCCGCGCCTCGGCCGTGGTGACGGCGCTCGACGAGCTGGAGCAGCTCACGCGCGAAATCCAGGACAGCGTGATGGCGATCCGCGCCCAGCCGGTGCGCTCGGTGTTCCAGCGCATGCCGCGCCTCGTGCGGGAAGTCGCGGCGATGACCGGCAAGCAGGTGCGCCTGCTGACCGACGGCGAGGGCACCGAGGTCGACAAGACGGTGATCGAGCGGATCATCGACCCGCTCACCCACATGATCCGCAATGCGATCGACCACGGCCTGGAATCGACCGAAGCGCGGCTTGCCGCCGGGAAGCCGGCCGAAGGTGTGGTGAAGCTCACGGCGCTGCATCGCTCCGGCCGGATCGTCATCGAGGTCGAGGATGACGGCGCGGGCATCAACCGCGAGCGGGTGCGGGCCAAGGCGATCGAGAACGGGCTGATTTCGCCCGACGCGCAGCTGACCGACGAGGAAACCGACAACCTGATCTTCATGCCGGGATTTTCGACGGCGAGCGAGATTTCCGACATTTCCGGGCGCGGCGTCGGCATGGACGTGGTGCGGCGCTCGGTGCAGGCGCTGGGCGGGCGCATTTCGATCGCCTCGCGGCCGGGCCAGGGCTCGACCTTCACGCTCAGCCTGCCGCTCACGCTGGCGGTGCTGGATGGCATGGTGGTCAGTGTGGATGGCCATACGCTGATCGTTCCGCTCAGCGCGATCGTCGAGACGCTGCAGCCCCGCGCCGAGCAGGTGCACATGCTCGGGGTCGATGTCCGGGTGATCGGGATGCGGGGTGGCTATATTCCGCTCGTCGATGTCGGCGCCGCGCTGGGCTATCGCCCGGTGCCGGCCGAACCGGAGAAGAGCGTGGCGCTGCTGGTCGAGGGCGAGGGGGGCGTGCGCGCCGTTCTCGTGGTCGATGGAATCCAGGGCCAGCGCCAGGTCGTCATCAAGAGCCTGGAGGCGAACTACCAGGCGGTTCCCGGCATCGCGGCGGCGACCGTGATGGGCGATGGCCGCGTCGCCCTGATTCTCGACGTCGATGCCATCGTCTCCGTGACGAGGAGCGACAATCTGCGGGCCGACGCATGTCGCGTCGAGCCGACCCTCATGCCAGCGAGTTGAGCGATGAATGATGTCATGACCGGCGGGTCGGGAGCCCGCGAACTGATTGCCTTCCGTGTCGGCGTCCAGGAATTCTGTGTCGACATCATGGCCGTGCGCGAGATCCGCGGCTGGACCGCGGCGACCGTGCTGCCGCAGGCGCCGGGCTATATCTGCGGGGTGATCAACCTGCGCGGCGCGGTGCTGCCGATCGTCGATTTCGCGGTCCGGCTCGGATTGCCGCGCTCGGAGCCGTCTGCCCGGCACGTGATCATCGTCGTGCAGATCAACCGCCAGATGGTCGGCCTGCTCGTCGATGCCGTGTCCGACATCCTGACGATGAACGACAACGCGATCCAGCCGACGCCGGACATTGCCTCGGACGTGGTCAAGAGCTTCGTGCGCGGGCTGATGCCGGTGGATGGGCGGATGATCAGCCTGATCTCGCTCGATCATGTGCTGCCGGCGGTGGAGCGGGAAGCCGCATGAATCTGCGCCCCCGACCACGACGGGAGGGAGACGGCCTCATCGACGGGGCGGAATACGTGCTCACGCGCGAGGATTTCCGCACCATCGCCCGGATCATGCGCGAGGAGGCCGGCATCGCGCTGCCCGAATCGAAGGCAACGCTCGTCTATTCCCGGCTGGCGAAACGCCTGCGCACGCTCGGCCTCGGCAGTTTCGCGGAATATTGCGAACTGGTGGAGAGCCAGCAGGGCGGCGCCGAGCGGCAGGAAATGCTGGGCGCGCTGACCACCAACGTGACGCGGTTCTTCCGCGAGCCCCATCATTTCGAGCATCTGCGCAGCCGGATCCTGCCGCCGCTGATGGCCCATGCGCGCAGCGGTGGCCGCGTGCGGCTGTGGTCGGCGGCCTGTTCGAGCGGGCAGGAGCCCTATTCGATCGCGCTGACCGTGCTGGCCCTGCTGCCGGAGGCGCCGCGGTTCGACATCAGGATCCTGGCCACCGATATCGACCGCACGATGCTGGCGACCGGCCGGGCCGGCCTCTATGAGGCGAGCGAGATCGCCGCGGTGCCGCCCGAATTGCGCGAGCGCTGGTTCGAGCCGGCGAACAACAATTCGCCCAAGTTCCGCATTGCCGAGGCCGCGCGGTCGCTCGTCGCGTTCCGGCCCCTGAACCTCATCGGCACCTGGCCGATGCGCGGCCGCTTCAACGCGATCTTCTGCCGCAACGTGGTGATCTATTTCGATGACGAAACGCAAAAACAGGTATGGGCCCGAATGGTGCCGCTGCTCGAGGAGGGCGGGGCGCTCTATATCGGCCATTCCGAGCGCGTGAGCGGCCCGGCCGAACGCGCTCTCGGCAACGATGGCATCACCACATACCGGCTTGCCGGTGCCCGGGAGATGAGAGGATGACGGTTCGCGTTCTGATCGTGGATGATTCGGCGACGATGCGCGGCGTGATTTCCGCCTCGCTCCGGCGCGACCCGGAGATCGAGGTGGTCGGCGAGGCGGGCGATCCCTACGAGGCGCGCAGCGCGATCAAGGAACTCAATCCCGATGTGATCACCCTCGATGTCGAGATGCCCAACATGAACGGGCTCGACTTCCTGGAAAAGATCATGCGGCTGCGGCCGACGCCGGTGATCATGGTGTCCAGCCTGACCTCGGAAGGCGCGCAGGTGACGCTGCAGGCGCTCGAGGCCGGCGCGTTCGACTGCGTGCCGAAGCCGTCCCTGGGTGACCGGCACGATTTCGACATGCTGGGCGAGAAGGTGAAGGCGGCGGCCAAGACGCGGCTGCGGCTGCGGCCGCGCGAGGCGGCGCCGGC
>NZ_AFPR01000353.1:0-687 GCF_000219295.1 Acidiphilium sp. PM | reverse complement strand
CGATGCGCCGGCCGCATATCCACGGCGCGTTCCGCTCCGCGATCACGGTGCCGGCGCGCCAGCTCGTGCGGCTGCCGGCGGGGCTGGCGGTCGAGCGCGCCGCCTTCGCCGAGCCGCTGGCGGTGGGGCTGCACGCCGCGACACGGGCCGGGATCGGGCCGGGGATGCGGGTGATCATCGCCGGGATGGGGCCGATCGGCCTGCTCGCCCTGCTCGCCGCACGGCATCGCGGGGCCGCCGAGATCGTCGCCTGCGACGTGCTCGGCGCGCCGCTCGCCCTCGCGGCAAGGCTGGGGGCGACGGAGACGGTCGATCTCGGCCGGGAGCCGGACGGGTTGGCCCGCTTCGCCGAGGGCAAGGGCTGGTTCGATGCGGGGATCGAGGCGTCGGGCGCCGCTTCCTCGCTCGCCGGGCTGATCGGGGTGGTGCGGCCGCAGGGGCGGATCGTCCAGCTCGGCCTCGGCGGCGACATGAGCCTGCCGCTGATGGCGCTGGTGAGCAAGGAGATCGAGCTGGCCGGCGCCTTCCGCTTCGGCCCCGAATTCGCCGAGGCGGTGGCGCTGCTCGCCTCTGGCGCGATCGACCCCGACCCGTTGCTCAGCGCGGTGCTGCCGGCGGAGCGGGCGGCGGAGGCCTTCGCGCTCGCGGCGGACAAGGCGCGGGCGGTGAAGGTCCAGCTCGCCTTCT
>NZ_AFPR01000354.1:0-2649 GCF_000219295.1 Acidiphilium sp. PM | reverse complement strand
CCAGGCCAGCAGGACGAACAGGCCCGCCATCAGAAATCCTTGCAGAGGCGCAGCGCGTCGTAGATCGCGGCGTGGATGTTGCGTCCCGCCGCCGCATCGCCGATGCGATACAGCGCGTATCCGTCCTCCGGCCAGGGCTGCGCCCGCCCCGCCACCAGCGCGCCGGCATCGATCCGCCCCCGGTTGACCGACCCCGCCTTCAGCGGATCATAAAGCGCGTCATCCGGCAGCGTGCCGAAATCGACGACGACATGATCCACCACCCGCTCCTCCTCGGCGAGATCCATCGTGTTGCGCAGCACCGCGACCAGCCGGTTCTCCTCCCGCCGCACCGCGAGCAGGTCGAGATTCGGCGTCATGATCACGTCATGGCGGTAGAGTTCGCGCAGATGGATCGGCTGGTTGGTGGTGCCGACCTCCTCGGCCGCCATCCGGTCGCCGGTCGCGAGTTCCACCAGCGCGCCGCGCTTCGCCAGGAACTCGGCGCAGGAGGCGGCGTTGTGCTGCCCCATCCCGTCATAGAGCAGCACCGAACCGCTGAGCGCGATCCCGTCGCGCAGGATCGCGGCGGTCGTCGTCACCAGTTCCGCCCCCTCCATGAAGCCCGGATTGGGCACGCCGCCGGTCGCGAGAATCACGATGTCCGGCCGTTCCGCCAGCACCATCGCCGCATCCGCCGCGACACCGAGCCGCAGATCCACGCCGAGCCTGCGCACCTGCGCGCCGAGCCAGCGCGGAATCCCCGACAGCGCCTCCCGCCATCCCGCCTTCGCGGCGATGTTGATCTGCCCGCCGAGCGCCGTCTCCCGCTCGAACAGCACCACTTCGTGGCCGCGCTCCGCACTCACCCGCGCCGCCTCCAGCCCACCCGGCCCGCCGCCGACGACAACCACCCGCCGCCGCCGCGCCGCCTTGCCGATCACGTGCGGCATCGTCGCCTCGCGCCCGGTCGCGGCGTTCTGGATGCACAACGCATCCGCCCCGGTATAGATCCGGTCGATGCAGTAGCCGGCGCCGACGCACTGGCGGATATCGTCCTCCCGCCCGTCCTGCAGCTTGCGCGCGAGATGCGGGTCGGCGATGTGCGCCCGCGTCATCGCGATCATGTCGACATGTCCCTCCGCCACCGCGCGCGCGGCGGTGGCAAGGTCGGTGACCCGCTGCGCGTGGAACACCGGCACCTCCACCTCGCGGCGGATCGCGCTGGCCAGCGGCAGGAAGGGCGCGACCGGAAACGACATGTTCGGCAGCGACACCGCATGCGCCAGATGGTCCCGCGCCTGCCCGCCGAGCACGTTGATGAAATCGACCAGCCCGCGCCGCGCATGCGCCTCGGCGATGGCCACGCAATCCTCGTGGCTCAGCCCCTCGGCCAGCATCTCGTCGCCCGACATGCGGATGCCGATCAGGAAATCATCCCCCGCCGCCGCCCGCATCGCCTCGAGAATCTCGAAGCCGAACCGCATCCGGTTCTGCAGCGACCCGCCATAACCATCGCCGCGATGATTGACCGAGGGCGACCAGAACTGGTCGACCAGGTGCCCGTGCGCCGCCGAGAGCTCGCAGCCATCGAGCCCGCCCTCGCGCGCCCGCCGCGCCGCCGCCGCGAAATCGGCGACCACCCGGTCGATATCCTCCTGCTCCATCTCCCGCGGGATCGACCGGCTCGCCGGCTCCCGCCGCGGCGAGGCGGAAAGCGTCGGCAGCCAGTTCTCGGTATCCCAGCGGGTCCGCCGCCCCATATGCGTGAGCTGGATCATCAGCGCCGCGCCATGCGCGTGCACGCGTTCGGAAAATTGTTGAAAATACGGAATGACGCTGTCATCCGCGACCGATATCTGGTTCCACGGCGCCGCCGGACTGTCGAGCGAGACGGAGGACGATCCGCCGAACATCGTCAGCCCGATGCCGCCCTTCGCCTTTTCCGCGTGGTAGAGCTGGTAGCGCTCCTGCGGTTTGCCGTCGCGGCCGTAGCCCGGCGCGTGGCTCGTGCTCATGATCCGGTTGCGGAACGTCGTCCGGCGGATCGTCAGCGGGCGGAACAGCGCCTCGGCGTGGGCGATCATGCAATGCCTCCCGGCCGCCGCTCGGCGCGCGGCGGATGTCCGAAATAATCGTGATAGGCGCTGGCGAAATGCGTGCTGGAGCCGAACCCGCAGGCCATCGCCACATCGGTCACCGGCACCCGCAGCGATTGCAGCATCCCCTGCGCCCGCTTCAGCCGCCGCGCCCGGATGAACGCCGCCGGGCTCTCGCCGACATGGGCGCGGAACAGCCGCTGCAACTGCCGCAGCGAAATGCCGAGCTCACCCGCGATCTCGCCGAGAATCTGCTTTTCCCCAAGCCGCGCCTCGATCATCACCATCGCCCGCGCCAGCATCGGCTGCCCGGCATGGCCGCGGTCGTCCTTGTCGAGCGGCTGGCGCTCGGCACTCGGGCGGATCCGGTCGAGCACGAAAATCGCCCGCACATGCTCGGCCACGTTGCGGCCGAGCCGCGCCTCGATCAGCGCCAGCATCATGTCGAGCGGCCCGGTGCCGCCGGTGCAGGTCAGCCGGTTGCGGTCGAGCACGAACAGCTCGTTGACCAGTTCGATCTCCGGAAACTCGGCGCGCATCGCCGGCATGTCCTCCCAGTGGACGGCGCAGC
>NZ_AFPR01000355.1:0-1802 GCF_000219295.1 Acidiphilium sp. PM | reverse complement strand
CCCATGCTGTCTCGTACGCTCCGTTTTACGCCCACCCAGGATGCACGGCCGGGCCGGGCGGCGCGGATCGCGCGGCGGGCGGTGGCCGCGATCCTGCTCGCCGGGCTCGCCGGCGGGCTTGCGGGATGCGTGGTCTATCCCGCCGGGCCGCGCCATGGCTGGTGCTACTGGCACCCCTATCGGTGCCGCTGAGCGCGCCGATCCGGCATTGTTGCAACGCTCAAGGACAGGGCTGACGACATGACATACAAGTTCAGCACCATCGCTTTCCGGCGCCCGGCGCGGGCCGCGCTCGGGCTTGCGCTCGGCCTCGGCCTCGCCGCCGTGCCGCATGCCGCCCGCGCCTGGGGACATCCCTGGTGGGGGCCGCGTTTTGCCATCGGCATCGCCGTGCCGGCGCCCCTCTATCCGCCGCCCGTCTATGTCGCGCCGCCGCCGCGCGTCTGGGTGCCGGGGCATTACAACTGGCGCGGCAGGTGGATTCCCGGCCACTGGCGCTGGCGCTGAGGGGGCGGCGGCGATGACCCTCGCATCCGCGCAGGCGGCGGACCTGACGCCTTCGCAGGCGACAAGCCTGACGCCCTCACAGGCGATGATCCGCTTCGGCCTCGGCGGACGGCCGGACCAGAAGCCGCCGACCGATCCGCGCGCGTGGCTGCTCGGCCAGCTCGACGGGCCGGACCCTGCTCTGGCGACACCCTCCTTCGCCGGACTGCCGAGCGGGGCCGCAGCCCTCACCGCCCTGCGCGACGACCGGATGACGCGCAAGCGGCTGGCGCGGCAGGGGCTCTCGCTCAAGGATCATTTCAAGCCGCGCAGCCGTGAGATGTTCCGCGCCGATGCCGCCGCCCAGCTCGGCTGGGCGCTGCGCACCGACGCGCCGTTCCGCGAGCGGCTGGTGTGGTTCTGGGCGAATCATTTCACCGTGTCGATGCGCCAGGGCGGCACCGCGGCGCTGATCGGCCCGTTCCTGCGCGAGGCGATTCGCCCGCATGTCACCGGCCGGTTCACCGACATGGTGCTGGCGGTGGAGCGGCATCCGGCGATGCTGCTTTATCTCGGCAATGCCGGGTCGGTCGGGCCGGACAGCCGGGCCGGGGTGCGGCGGCATCGCGGGCTCAACGAGAATCTCGGCCGCGAGTGCATGGAGCTGCACACGGTGAGCCTGCGCGCGGGCTACAGCCAGCAGGACGTCATCGCCATGGCGAAGCTGCTCACCGGATGGTCGGTCGATCCGAGGGCGGAGCCGACCGGGTTCCGCTTCCGCCCCTTCGCCCATGAGCCGGGGCCGCAGACGCTGATGGGGCGCAGCTTTCCGCCGGGCGAGGCGGGGGGCATCGCGGCGCTGCGGTTCCTCTCGACCTATCACACCACCTGGACGGCGCTGGCGACCAAGCTGGTGCGGCATTTCGTCGCTGACCAGCCGCCGGCGGCGGCGGTTGCGCATGTCGCCGGCGTGCTGGCCGGCACCCAGGGCGATTTGCGGGCGGCCTCGGCGGCGCTGGTCGATCTGCCGCAGGCATGGAGTCCCGGGCGCAAGATCAAGACGCCGGTCGAGTATTTCCTCTCGGTCGGCCGCGCGCTCGGCGAGACCGAGGCGAAGGTGCCGGCGGCGCTGGGCATGCTGCGGCGGCTCGGCCAGCCGCTCTGGGCGGCGCCGTTGCCCGATGGATGGTCGGATCTCGGCGGCGACTGGAGCGGGCCGGACGCGGTGCTGGCGCGGATCGACTTCGCCTATACCATGGCCGGGCGTAGCCACGACCGCGCGCCCGCCGCCATCGCCACGGCCGCACTCGGCGCGC
>NZ_AFPR01000356.1:0-1281 GCF_000219295.1 Acidiphilium sp. PM | reverse complement strand
CGTCTGGCGCCGGCGGATCAGCTGCGGCGCGCCGTCGGCGATCATCACCTGGGCGGCGAAGGGGCGGCCGTTATAGGTGCTGCTCATCGTCGCGCCATAGGCCCCGGCATCGAGCAGCGCGACCAGCGCGCCGGGGGCAAGTTCTGGCAGGTCGTGGGTGCCGAAACGGTCGCTGCTCTCGCAGACCGGACCGACCACCTCGGCCGGCGCCGGGGCGCCCGCGGCGTCGGCGGCGCCGACCGGGACGATGCCGTGCCGCGCGCCATAGAGCGCCGGGCGAATCAGGTCGTTCATCCCGGCATCGAGCACGACGAACCGTTCCGCTCCGGCGCGCTTGACGAGCGTCACGCGGGCGAGCAGCACGCCGGCCGGGCCGACGAGCCAGCGGCCGGGTTCGACGATCAGCTCCAGATCGTGGCCGCCGAGCACGCGGCGGACCATCGCCGCCTGCGCCGCGAAGGGAAAGGCGGTGCCATCGTCATAGGGAATGCCGAATCCGCCGCCGAGGTCGAGGCGGCGCACCGCGAGCCCCTCGCCGCGCAGCGCCCCGATCAGGCCGAGCACGCGCCGGTAAGCCGCCTCGAAGGCGGCGGGCGCGAAGATCTGGCTGCCGATATGGGTGGAAAACCCGACCGCCTCGATGCCCTGCAGCGCCGCGGCGCGGCGATACAGCGCGCCCGCGTCATCGAAGCCGATGCCGAACTTGTCGCCCTTCCGGCCGGTGCTGATCTTGTCGTGCCCGCCGGCGGCGACATCCGGGTTCACCCGCAGCGCGACCGGTGCGGCAACCCCCATCGCCGCGGCGATGCCGGAGATCATCTCCAGCTCCTCGGCGCTTTCGACATTGAGCTGGCCGATGCCGGCGGCGAGCGCGCGGCGCAGTTCGTCGTCCCGCTTGCCCACGCCGGAGAACACCATCGCCCCCGGCGCGATCCCGGCGGCCTCAGCGCGGGCGAATTCGCCGGCACTGGTCACGTCCGCCCCGGCGCCGCCGGCCCGCACCAGGCCGAGGATCGCGAGGTGGTCGTTCGCCTTCACGGCGTAGCGGATCGCCGGCGCCAGCCCCTCGGCGGCGAAGGCCGCGCGCAGGGCGGCGAGCCGCCCCTCGATCGTCGCGGCGCTGTAGACCCAGGTGGGCGTGCCGTGGGCGGCGGCGATGGACGCGAGCGGCACGTCATCGAGGCACAGCCCGTCCATCGCGTGGAACGAAAGGTTCGGCCGGGCGGCGACGAGACGGTGCCAGGCCTGGTCGCGGGTGAGGGCGTTCATCATTCGGAGGGA
>NZ_AFPR01000357.1:0-1059 GCF_000219295.1 Acidiphilium sp. PM | reverse complement strand
ATGGCCGGAATCGCCGACCCCGCCGACCCCGCCGCCCGCGCGCGCTATCGCGACGCCGTCATCCGCACCGCCGAGACGCTGGCCCATCACGGCATCGACCTGCTGCTGGAGCCGATCAACGGGCGCGACATGCCGGGCTATTTCCTCAACGATATCGACGCGGCGGCCGCGTTCATCGCGGGCCTCGGCATCGGCAATGTCCGCCTCCAGTTCGACATCTATCATTGCCAGATCATCCACGGCGACGTGACGATGCGGCTGCGCCGGCTGATCCGCCAGATCGGTCATGTGCAGATCGCCTCGGTCCCCTCGCGCCACGAGCCGGATGGCGAGGAGCTGAACTATCCCTTCCTCTTCGACGAGCTGGACCGGCTCGGCTATGCCGGCATCGTCGGCTGCGAATACCGCCCGCGCGGCCGCACCGAGGACGGCCTCGCCTGGTTCGCGGGGCGCGGACGATGAGCCTGCGCCTCGCCTGCATCGCCGACGACTATACCGGCGCCTCCGACCTCGCCAACACGCTCAGCCGCAACGGCCTGCGCACGGTGCAGACCATCGGCATCCCCGCCGATGGCCTTGCCCTGCCGGAGATCGACGCCATCGTCGTCGCCTTCAAGATCCGCTCGGTGCCGGCGCGGGAGGCCGTCGCCGCCGCCCTCGCCGCCGCCGAATACTGCACGGCCCGGGGGGCCGGGCATGTCATGTATAAAATCTGCTCCACCTTCGATTCGACCGACGCGGGCAATATCGGCCCGGTGACCGAGGCGCTGGCGGCCCGTGCCGGCGGCCTCTGCGTGCCGGTCTGCCCGGCCTTTCCCGAAACCGGCCGCACCGTCTACCAGGGGCATCTCTTCGTCGGCGCCGTGCCGCTCGCCGAAAGCCCGCTCAAGGACCATCCGCTCAACCCGATGCGGGATTCCAACCTCCTCCGCGTGCTCGCCCGCCAGTCATCCCGCCCGGTCGGCCTCGTGCCGTTCGAGGTCGTCGAGCGCGGGGCGGCGGCGATTTCGGCGGCGCTCGATGCGGCTTTGGGCGAGGGCAGGGGGGCCTGCATCGTCG
>NZ_AFPR01000358.1:0-1347 GCF_000219295.1 Acidiphilium sp. PM | reverse complement strand
ATACGGCTTCACCGCCCCCTTGGTCACGAATTTCAGGCCGGTGTTGATCTCGGCCGGCCCGACCAGTCCGCCGGAGGCGAGGAACATGAACATCTCCATGACCGTGTAGAAGCCCTGCAGGTAGGGCTGCTGGTCGATGGTGAAGTCGAGATCGCCGCTGTTGATCAGGTCGAGCGTCTTCGGCAGCAGGTCGAAGCCGCCGCCATGCACGCCCTTCTTGGCGAGGCCGAACTGCTTCATCACCTCGCCGACGCCCTGGGTCGAGCCGGCATCCACCGCGAACATGCCCTTCACGTGCTGGTGACCGAGATAATAGGCGCGGATCTTCGAGAGTTCCTCGTTCACCGTCGGCCCGGTCGCGATTTCATGATAGGTGATGTTCTTGCCGAGCTTCTTGATCGCGGCCGCGGCGCCGTCGATGCGCGGCTGGATGTTGAGCTGGCCGGGTGTTGCGATGAACAGCGCGACCTCGCCGGAGCCGACGAGCTTCACGATCTTCTCGCCCATCTGGTAGCCGGCGAGGAACAGGTCCTGGCCGATATAGGCGAGGCGCTTGTTCCCCGAGCCGGCGGGTGCGTCGGCATTGTAGGAGAACACGGCGATTCCCGCCTCCAGCGCGCGTTCCGTCGGTTTGTTGAACGCGGTCGGGTCGACCAGCGGCACCGCGATCGCATCGGCCTTGCCGGCGATCGCCGCGTCCATCGCGTTCACCATGTGGGCGACGTTCGAGGTCTGCGATCCGGTCCACTGCCACTCGCAGCCGAGCAGGCGGCAGGCGTCATGGATGCCGTACTGGGTCGGCACGAAGAACGGGTTGGTGGTGACGTGATTGACGAACACGAACTTCCAGCGCTTGTGCGTCGGAAACGGATCCTTGCCGGCGGCCTCGGCGGTGCGGGCCCCCGCGGCGAGCATCGCCGCCGCCGCGCCGAACGTCACCCCCTGCGCAACCGCGCGGCGCGGCAGGCGGGACGCGACAATGTCACTGACCTGATCTTCTATCTTCTTTGTCATCGGCTTCCTCCCTGAGAAGATTGCCGTTTATATTTAGTTGACCCTCAATAAAAACGCAATCAGCGAAATCGTGCCCCCGCGACGCCTCGCGACTTTGTTGGAGGACATCTGAAACATTGCGAATATAAATCGTTTATCCGAACCGGCTTGCCGGGGGTGGTCGGCGTGCGGGGCGCGGACTAACGTCGCCGGACACCACTCATGCGCGGGAGGACGTCGGCATGACAAAGGCAGATTCGGCACAAGGGCAGGCCGCGCGTTTCGCGGGCCGCTTCGCCCTCGTCACCGGCGGGGCGTCCGGCATCGGCCGGGCGATCGCGTTGCGCCTTGCGG
>NZ_AFPR01000359.1:0-887 GCF_000219295.1 Acidiphilium sp. PM | reverse complement strand
TGCCGAGCGTGGCCGCGATCCCGCCGATCAGGAACACGCTGGCATAGCCGGTGCGGTCGGCCAGCAGGCCGACGACCGGGCCCGTCGCGCCATAGGCCAGGTCCTGGAACGCGGCGAATCCGCCGATCGCCGTGCCGCGCAGATGCGGCTCCACCCGGCGGATCGCTTCCTTGCCCATCGAGGGAAACACCATCGAGCAGCCGAGCCCGGTCAGCAGGGCGCCGAGCAGCGCGACCCATGCCTCGGGCGCAAGCCAGATCAGATATTGTCCCGTGGCTTCGACCAGCAGCGACCCCGCCGCCACCGCGGTGCCGCCGACCCGGTCCGGCAGGTCGCCGAAGGCGAGGCGCATCAGCACGAAGCCGATTCCGAAACAGGTCAGCCCAAGCCCGGCGCCCGGCCAGCCCTTGCTCAGGAAGTCGAGCGACATGAAGGCGCCGAGCGCGGCGAATCCGATCCCCTGCAGCCCGACCGCGGCACCCGGCAGCGCGATGCGCCGCACCACCCGCCAGAGCGGCTGCCGCTGTCCCGGCGTCGGCGGCGCGTCGGGAAAGCGGAACGCGATGGCGGCGCCCAGCACCGACAGGAGGGTGCAGGTTGCCATCAGCCCGGCAAAGCCGAGCGCGCGGAACAGCGCGAGGCCGAGCGGCCCGCCGACCGCGAGCGCGCCATACATCCCCGCGCCGACCAGCGCGATCACCTTGCCCGAGCGGGCATGGCCCATCAGCCCGATGCCCCAGCCGATCATGCCGACCGCGACCTGGCTTTCCCCGACGCCGAGCAGCGCCCGCCCGGCGAGCAGCACGGCGAAGCGGAGATGCGGCGTGGCCGGCACGGCGGCGGCCATGCAGATCGCGCTCGCCACGGTGTAGACGCCGAGGCCGCGC
>NZ_AFPR01000360.1:0-3214 GCF_000219295.1 Acidiphilium sp. PM | reverse complement strand
CGTGCCGTGCGCCGCCGCCGGCACGCCCTCGACGATCGCCCAGTAGGTCTTGCCGACCCGGCGCTGCGCGAAGGCGCGCTGCAGGGCGACCAGCGTGGTCTTGCGCCGGGCGATGGCGAGGCAGCCGGCGGTGTCGGCATCGAGCCGGTGGACCAGCCAGGGACCGTCGGCGCCGCGCCGCCAGCGGGGAAACCAGTCCTCCACGCTCGGCCCGCCGCCGCGGCCGCGATGGCTGGGCAGGCCGGCCGGCTTGTCGATCACCACGAGATGGGTCGAGTGGTACAGGATGACCGGGTCGATCATGCCGTTCCCGGGCGCGGCACGGCCGGGGGACACGGAATCAGGCCGGGCGCTGGGCGGGGCGGAGATGGTCCGGCACCTCGAAGCCGAGCCGGCGGGGAATGTCCCACATCTCGTCGATGCGGCGGACGATGCGGAAGCCGGCGCGCAGATAGTTGGGCAGGGCGCGCGGATGGTCCGCCGTGCAGGTGTTGACCGTCATGCCGCGGACCGGGCCGGCGAAGACCTGCTCGATCGCCGCCCCCAGCAGGGCGAAGCCGAGGCCGCGGCCGATCGCCCCCGGCAGCAGGCCGAAATAGCTGAGATTGACGTCCGGCCAGGGGGTCGCGTCGAGCTCGAAGAAGCCGGCGACCGCGCCATCGACGCGGAGCACGTGGATGGCGACCGCCGGATCGGCCAGGTGGCGGGCGAGCATGGCATCCGGCATGATCCGCCGCAGCCACCACAGCCAGGGCTGGCCGACACGGTCGTAGAGGTCGCGATAGGTCGCGACATCCATGTGCGGCACATACTCGATCGCCGCGCCGGGCGGCAGGGCCGGCCAGGTCCGCGGCGGGTGACGGTCCATGCGCAGGAACGTCACCGTGACCTGAACGCGGTCGAACGGCTCGCCGGGACGGACACGGGCGTATTCGAGCATGGCGGCGCCTCAGTCCTCGAGGAAGCTCCTGAGCTTGCGGCTGCGCGAGGGGTGCTTGAGCTTGCGCAGGGCCTTCGCCTCGATCTGGCGGATGCGCTCGCGGGTGACGTTGAACTGCTGGCCGACCTCTTCCAGCGTGTGGTCGGTGTTCATGCCGATGCCGAAGCGCATGCGCAGCACGCGCTCCTCGCGCGGGGTGAGCGAGGAGAGGACGCGCGTCGCGGCCTCGCGCAGGTTGGCATGAACCGCGGCATCGAGCGGGATGATCGCGTTCTTGTCCTCGATGAAGTCGCCGAGATGGCTGTCTTCCTCGTCGCCGATCGGGGTTTCGAGGGAGATCGGCTCCTTGGCGATCTTGAGCACCTTGCGCACCTTCTCGAGCGGCATGCCGAGCTTCTCGGCCAGTTCCTCGGGCGTGGGCTCGCGGCCGATCTCGTGCAGCATCTGCCGCGAGGTGCGGACCAGCTTGTTGATCGTCTCGATCATGTGGACCGGGATGCGGATGGTGCGCGCCTGGTCGGCGATCGAGCGGGTGATCGCCTGGCGGATCCACCAGGTGGCGTAGGTCGAGAACTTGTAGCCGCGGCGGTATTCGAATTTGTCCACCGCCTTCATCAGGCCGATATTGCCTTCCTGGATCAGGTCGAGGAATTGCAGGCCGCGATTGGTGTATTTCTTGGCGATGGAGATGACGAGGCGGAGATTGGCCTCGATCATTTCCTTCTTGGCGCGGGTGGAGTCGCGCTCGCCGCGCGAGACGGTGGAATAGACGCGGCGGAATTCCTCGATCGGCAGCTGCGCCTCGGCGGCGATGCGGCCGATCTGGGCGCGCAGCTCGGTGACCTGGGTGCCGTAGCGCTCGACGAAGACCTTCCAGCCCTTGCCGGGGCGTTTCGCCACGTCGTCGAGCCAGGTGGGGTCCATCTCGCGGCCGCGATAGGCGTCGAGAAAGTCGTCGCGGGTGATCTTGCAGCCCTCGGCGAGGCGCAGCATCTGGCCTTCCAGCCCGTTCAGGCGCTGGTTCAGCTCCTTGAGCTGGATGACCAGCTCCTCGATGCGGTTGTTGTGCAGGCTGACCTGCTCGACCTTGGCCACCAGCTCGTCGCGCAGCTTCTCGTAGGTCTTCTCCGAGCGGGAGGCCATTTCCTCGCCGGCGTTCAGCGCCTCCAGCCGCTTGTGCTGGAGCTTCATGAACTTCTCGTAGAGCTTCTCGACCTCGGTGAAGGTCTCGAACACCTCGGGCTTGAGCTTCTCCTCGACGGCGGAGAGCGAGAGGCCGCTCGATTCGCCCTCCTCGTCCTCCTCGGGTTCCTCGGGGACCGCGGCGGAGGGGTTGAAGCCGCCATCGCCGCCGCCCTGGGTGGCCTCGAGGTCGATCACGTCGCGCAGCAGCATCTTCCCGTCCTTGAGGGATTCGTGCCACGAGATGATCGCGCGGAAGGTCAGCGGGCTTTCGCAGAGCCCGCCGATCATCATGTCGCGCCCGGCCTCGATGCGCTTGGCGATGGCGATCTCGCCCTCGCGCGAGAGCAGCTCGACCGTGCCCATCTCGCGCAGGTACATGCGGACGGGATCGTCGGTGCGGCTGCCGCTCGATTCGCTGATATTGCCGGAGGCGGCCTCCTCGTCCTCGGCGGCCTCCTCGTCCTTCTCGGCGCGGCCGGCGGTTTCCGCCTCCTCGCCTTCCTCGCCCTCGACCACCTGGATGCCCATTTCGCTGAGCATCGACATCACGTCCTCGATCTGCTCGGAGCTGTTCTGCTCGGAGGGCAGGACGGCATTCAGCTCGTCGAAGGTGATGTAGCCCCGCTCCTTGCCGCGGGCGATCAGGCGCTTGACCGAGGCCGACTGGATGTCGAGCGTCGCGGTGTCCGCCTCGGCCTCGGGCGCGGCGGTCTCGGCGGGAGCAGCTTGTTTGGTCGCCATCAGTGTATCAATCTCCAGGGCAGCGACGCGGGGGGCGCGCGCTCAAGTTGGTGCTTCGAGGTCCGCTTCGCCCCGCTCGGCGCGATAGCGCGCTTCGACGAGGGCCCGCAGACGGTTGTTGTTTTCGGGCGTGGGGTCCTGCTCGAACCTGATCCGCTGTTCCTCGCATTGTTGCCGCAGCCAGTCCAGATTCATCAGCCCGTAGATGCCATACCAGAGCGACTCCAGGGCTTCGCCTGCCGTCTCCTTGCCGCGGCCCCGCCGCGGCAGGACGGACAGGGCGAGTTCCGCCGCCTCACGCAAACCTGACTGAGCGAGATGGTTGAGGAGGAGCGCCGAGTCAAGGGC
>NZ_AFPR01000361.1:0-2807 GCF_000219295.1 Acidiphilium sp. PM | reverse complement strand
GTTCGCCCCGTCGATATCGCCGGCCACCACGATGCCCTCGCTCGCCGCCGGCGGCAGGCGATCCGGCCGGCCGGCGATGAGGCCCGCCACCCGCGTCATCGCGCGGCGGCGCGTCTCGGCGGGCAGCAGCCGCCATGCGCGATGCGCCAGCCCCAGCGACGCACTCTCCATCCATCCCCCGATCATGACCGCAAAAACGGGTCGCCGATGGGGCATATCAAATTCGGGCCGGACATGGTATCGCCGGCCGCGACCAAACTTCCGGGACGCGCGCGGGCGCGCACCGGCGATGAATCATGGATTTTCTGATGGCCGGACATTCGCAATTCAAGAACATCATGCACCGCAAGGGCGCGCAGGATGCGCGGCGCGCCAGGCAGTTCGCCAAGCTGATCCGCGAGATCACCGTCTCGGCCAAGACCGGCCTGCCCGACCCGGCAGCGAACCCGCGGCTGCGCGCGGCCTGCGCCGCCGCCCGCCAGGCGAACATGCCGCGCGACACGATCGAGCGGGCGATCAAGAAGGCGGCGGGCGGCGCCGGCGGTGACGATTACGTGGAGGTGCGCTACGAGGGTTACGGCCCGTCCGGGATCGCGATCATCGTCGAGGCGCTGACCGACAACCGCAACCGCACGGCCTCCGACGTGCGGGCGGCCTTCTCGAAACATGGCGGCGCGCTGGGCGAGACCAATTCCGTCGCCTTCATGTTCGACCGGATCGGCCTGATCCGCTATCCGACCGCGGCCGCCAGCGCGGACGACATGCTCGAAGCCGCGATCGAGGCCGGGGCGGACGACGTGCAGAGCACCGATGAGGGCCACGAGATCATCTGCGCGGTGGAAAACTTCTTCGCCGTGCGCGACGCGATGGAGCAGAAATTCGGCGAGCCCGAAGCCGCGAAGCTCGACTGGCGGCCGACCACCACCACGCCGCTCGACGAGGAGGCCGCCCGCAGCGTGATGAAGCTGATCGACGCGCTCGAGGAGAGCGACGACGTGCAGAGCGTCTACGCCAATTTCGAGATTCCCGACGACGTGATGCAGGCACTGTCCGCCTGACCGGACGGGGGGCGCGGAATCCTTTATAGTCCGTGAGCATGCCGATTCGCGCGCGCATCATCGGGATCGATCCCGGCCTTCGCTTCACCGGCTTCGGCATCATCGAGGCCGATGGCAACCGGCTGCGGCATGTCGCCGACGGGGTGATCGCGACCGACGGCGCGGCGGCGGTGGCCGAGCGGCTGCATACGCTCGATGCCGCCCTCGCCCGGCTGCTCGCGACCTATGCGCCCGACCATGCGGCGGTCGAGGAAACCTATGTCAACCGCAACGCGACCGCGACGCTCAAGCTCGGCTATGCCCGCGGCGTCGCCCTGCTCGCCCCGGCGCGGGCGGGAATCGCGGTCGCCGAATACGGCGCCAAGACGGTGAAGCGCGCCGTGGTCGGCACCGGGGCCGCGGAAAAGGACCAGGTCGCCCTCATGGTGCGCCGCCTGCTGCCGGGGGCGGCGATCACCCGCGCCGATGCGGCGGATGCGCTGGCCGTCGCCATCTGCCATGCGCATCATCTCGCCACCGCCAGCCGGGTGCCGGCGGCATGATCGGGCGGCTCTGCGGCACGGCCGAGCAGATCGAGGACGGGCGCTGCCTGATCGATGTGAGCGGCGTCGGCTACGTGGTGTTCTGCTCCGCGCGCAGCCTGGCCGCCTTGCCGGCGCCGCCGGCGCGCGCGACGCTGCTCATCGAAACCCAGGTCCGCGAGGATGCGATCACCCTGTTCGGCTTCATCGATGCCGCCGAGCGCGACTGGTTCCGCCTGCTCACCACCATTCAGGGCGTGGGCGCGAAAGTGGCGCTCAACCTGCTTTCGGCGCTGCCGCCGGACCAGCTCGCCAGCGCCATCGCCGCGAGCGACCGGGGGGCGATCACCCGTGCCCCCGGCGTCGGCCCCAAGCTCGCCGCAAGGCTGATTTCCGAGCTGCGCGAGCGGATCGCCGCGATGCCGACCGGCTCGGCCTTCATCCCGACCGGAACGGCCCCGCCCGTCGCTCCGCCGCAGGGGAAGCTGGCCGACGCGCTTTCGGCCCTGGTCAATCTCGGCTACCGCCGTGCCGAAGCAGAGGCGGCCCTTTCCGCGGTGCAGGCGGAGGCCGGCGAGGACGCGGCGCTGGATGAGCTGATCCGCGGCGGGCTGCGGCGGCTCGCCCGATGAGCGGCGCGGAAGACCGGGCGCTGCTCTCCGGCGCGCGCGATGCCGAGGACGGGCCGGAAGCCGCCCTGCGGCCGCAAACTCTCGCGGAATTCACGGGGCAGAAAGCAAGCCGAGAAAATCTTGCGATATTCATCGCCGCGGCGCGCGGCCGGGGCGAATCGCTCGACCATGTGCTGCTGCACGGCCCGCCGGGGCTGGGCAAGACCACGCTGGCGCAGATCATCGCGCGCGAGATGGGGGTTGGTTTCCGGGCGACCTCGGGGCCGATCATCCAGAAATCGGGCGATCTGGCGGCCATCCTGACCAACCTGCAACCGAGGGACGTTCTGTTCATCGACGAGATTCATCGCCTGCAGCCCTCGATCGAGGAGGTTCTCTATCCCGCGATGGAGGATTTCGTGCTCGACCTGATCATCGGCGAGGGGCCCGGGGCGCGATCGGTGCGGATCGACCTGCCGCGGTTCACGCTGATCGGCGCGACCACGCGTTCCGGCCTGCTCGCCAATCCGTTGCGCGACCGGTTCGGCATTCCGCTCCGGCTCGTCTTCTACACGCCGGAGGAACTGACCCTGATCGTCACCCGCGCCGCCACGCTG
>NZ_AFPR01000362.1:0-4691 GCF_000219295.1 Acidiphilium sp. PM | reverse complement strand
C
Source organism: Acidiphilium sp. PM (assembly GCF_000219295.1). Lineage (NCBI taxonomy): Bacteria > Pseudomonadati > Pseudomonadota > Alphaproteobacteria > Acetobacterales > Acidocellaceae > Acidiphilium > Acidiphilium sp. PM. The sequence continues at coordinate 4,690 of NZ_AFPR01000362.1, read as the reverse complement.
GTCTGGTCGGTCGCCGCCGGCGTCGTGCTCGCGCGCGACCTGCGGCGCTTCAGCGAGGCGCTCGCCGCCTCGGCTCCCGCCGAACTCCGGCTGATCACGCCCGGGCTCACCAATCTCGCCCAACGCATCATCCACACGATCGCGGCCGAGCGCCAGTCCCGCGAGGCCGTCACCGCCGATGCGAATTACAGCCATTCGCTGCTCAACCGCCTGCCCGACGCGCTGTTCCAGCTCGACGGCCCGCCCGGCGCGCGGCGCATCGTCTGGCGGAATCCCGCGGCGGTCCGCGCCTATGGCGCCGAGGAATCCGCCCTGCTCCGCCATCCGCAGCTCCGCGCCGCGCTGGCGGAGGTCGAGCTGGCCGAGCAGCCGGTGCGCGCGACCATCTCGCTCGCAACACCGGTGCCGCGCGACCTCGACGCGACCGTCATCCGCAGCGGCGATACCGGCCGCGCCGCGCCGATCTACATCCTGCTGGCCGACCGCACGCGCGAGCGCGAGCTGAACCGGATGCGGGCCGATTTCGTGGCCAATGCGAGCCACGAGCTGCGCACGCCGCTGACCAGCCTGATCGGCTTCATCGAAACCCTGCGCGGCCCCGCCCTGGGCGATGCCGAGGCCCTGCCGCGCTTCCTCGCCATCATGGCCGAACAGGCGGAGCGGATGCAGCGGATCATCGCCGACCTGCTCAGCCTGTCGCGAATCGAGATGACCGAGCACCAGCCCCCCGCCGAACAGATCGAGATCGGGCCGGTGCTGCGCCAGGTCGCCGGCTTCATGGAGCCGGTTCTCGAAAAGGCGTCCGCCACCCTGACGCTCGACATCGCCGCCGACCTGCCCGCCCTGCCCGGCGATTCCGGCCAGCTCACCCTGGTCTTCGGCAACCTGATCGACAATGCCGTCAAATACAGCGCGCTCAAGCACGGCGCCGCCGGCGGAACCGTGGTGATGACGGCGCACGCGACGCCGGATGCCGATTTCAACCAGCCCGGCGTCCTCGTATCGGTCGTCGACGACGGGCCGGGCATCGCCCGCGAGCACCTGCCGCGCCTGACCGAGCGCTTCTACCGGGCGGACAAGGGCCGCGCCCGCGCGGTGGGCGGCACCGGGCTCGGCCTTGCCATCGTCAAGCATGTCGTGATGCGCCATCGCGGCCGCCTGCTGATCGACAGTGTCGAGGGCGAGGGCACGACCTGCCGCGTCTGGCTGCCGGCAGCCACGCTGGCCGCGGTCCCGGCGCGCCGCTCGGCCTGACCGGCGCCGGCGGTTTCATCCGCCGCCGGGTTGGGCTAGAGCATCTTCCGGTCGGACCGGCTTGTCCGATCGGAGAGAGATGCCCGCCTGATCATGTGGATAGAGCGGGGCTTCCGGCACCAGCACCGGCAGAAGGATCGGCCCGAACACCCATGCGCGTCCCGTTTCGCCTCGCCGCCGGCAGCGTCGCCATCGGCTTCGTTTCGCTGGGGCTGAAGGCGGCCGCCTGGCGGGTGAGCCATTCCGCGGCACTCTATTCCGACGCCCTGGAATCGCTGGTGAACGTCTTCGCCGCCGTCATGGTCATGATCGCGCTCAAGGCCGCCGCCAAGCCCGCCGATTCCGAGCATCCCTACGGCCATGCCAAGGCCGAGCTGCTCAGCGCGGTCGCCGAGGGCGGGATGATCATCTTCGCCGCGGTGCTGATCCTCGAGCGCGCCGCGAGCACCATCCTTGCCCCCCGCCTGCCCGTCGCACCGGAACTCGGTCTCGGCCTGAACGCGGCGGGCGGCGTGGTGAACGCGCTCTGGGCGCTCGCGCTCGGCCGTTCCGGCGCGACGCGGAAGTTCCCGGCGCTGGCCGCCGACCAGGCCCACCTGATCGCCGACGCCATCACCACCCTCGGCATCATCGGCGGGCTCTCGCTCGCCATTCTGGCCAACCTGCCGGTGCTCGATCCGCTCATCGCCATCGCCGTCGCCGCGCAGATCGCCTTCATGGGCGGGCGGACCGTGCTGCGCGCCCTCAGCGCCCTGCTCGACCGCGCGCCGCCGCCCGAAATGGTCGAGCGCATCCGCCATCTGGTCGCCATCCACGCCGCCGGCGCGATCGAGGCGCACGACATGCGCATGCGCGAGGCCGGCCAGTCGCGCTTCCTCGAATTCCACCTCGTCGTCCCCGGGGGCATGACGGTCGCCGAATCCCACGCCATATGCGACCGTATCGAGGCCGCCCTGCGGCGGGAGATGGCCGGCGTGATCATCACGATTCACGTCGAGCCGGACAACAAGGCCAAGCACGAGGGGATCATGGTGAAATGAGGCACGCCACATGGTGAAACTGGACACGATCGTGACCCGCGGCGGCGATCGCGGCGAAACCTCGCTGGCCGACGGCTCCCGCGTCGCCAAGAGCCACAGGCGCATCGCGGTGTTCGGCGCGCTGGACGAGGCCAACACGGCGATCGGATTCCTGCGCGTGGCCTGCGCCGGACTGCCGGCGGTCGATCGCGTGCTCGCCGCCATCCAGAACGACCTGTTCGACATCGGCGCCGAACTCGCCGCCCCGCCCGACCCGGCCCGGCCGTCACGCCTGACCGAAACCTATCTCGCCCGGCTCGACTCGGCCGCCGCCGACTGGAACGCGCGGCTCGCCCCGCTCACCAGTTTCATCCTGCCCGGCGGCACCGAAGCCGCGGCGCGCGCGCATCTCGCCCGCACCGCGGCGCGGCGCGCCGAGCGCGAACTGGTCGCCCTCGCCGCCGAGGCGGGTGTTTCGGACATCCCGATCCCCTACCTCAACCGCCTGTCGGACGTGATGTTCATCCTCGCCCGCCTGCTGAACGACGAAGGCCGGGCCGACACGCTCTGGCGACCCGGCGGCGCCTGACCGCCGGGTGCGATGCGCCTCAGAGCAGGTGGAAGCTCGCGACCTTGCCGTTGTTCAGGGTAAGGTCGGTGAGGACCTGGTCGCCGTCATGCAGCGTCACCTCGAAGATGTAACCCACCGTCGGGCCGACGCGCTGCGTGGTCAGGTATTTCACCGAGAAGGGCTGCCCGAGCGGGATCTTCGCATTGATCTCGGCCGCCTGAACGGGGAATTTCTTGGGATCGACATGCGCCTTGAACACCGTCGTCGCCGGCGCGACGAAGTCCGCGTAGCTGGAATGCCCGATCGCGGTGAGCATCTGCGTCATGTCGCGCGTCGCCAGCGGAACGTTGGGCGACTGCGCCTGCGCCACGGCGCCGCCCGCAATCCCGGCCGCCACCAGCAGCCCCGCCACGCGAATCGAAAATGTCATGAGGTTTCCTCTCTTTTGGTATCAGCCGCCCTGTTCCGCGCCGGCGTCACCGGTCGCGGCCGAAGCCATCGGCTCCGGCGGGCCGGGCGAATTGCGCCGGCCTTCCTGCGCTGGCATCATGATCTATTAAAGGAGACGGATCAATGACCGACGCTTTCCGTGGCCGCCGCGCCCTCGTCACCGGGGCTTCCAGCGGCATCGGCGCCGATCTTGCCCGCCAGCTCGCCCAGCGCGGCGCCGACCTCGTGCTCACCGCGCGGCGGCAGGACCGGCTCGATTCGCTGGCCGCCGAATGCCGCCTGTTCGGCGTCACCGCCGAAACCGCCGCCGTCGACCTCGCCGACGAGGCCGGCCGCCTCGCCCTGGCCGAGCGTTTCCCGACCATCGACATTCTGGTGAACAATGCCGGGCTCGGCGTCTTCGGCGCCTTCGCCGAGGCCGAATGGGCGCGGACCGAGGCGATGCTCGCGGTCAACATCACCGCGTTGACCCATCTCACCCGGCTGTTCGCCACCCCCATGGCCGCGCGTGGCTGGGGCCGGATCATGATGGTCGCCTCCACCGCCGCCTTCCAGCCGGTGCCGCTCTACGCCGCCTATGCCGCGACCAAATCCTATGTCCTCTCGCTCGGCGAATCGCTGAATGTCGAGTTGTCCGGGCGCGGCGTGCGCACCACGGTGCTCTGCCCCGGCGTCACCGAAACCGAGTTCTTCGACGCCGCCGGCCAGACCCGCTCCGCCTTCACCAGGCGCAGCGCGATGACCAGCGCCGAGGTCGCGCGGATCGGCATCGCGGCGCTGCTCGCCGGGCGCTCCAGCGTCGTCGCCGGGCGGAGCAACGCGGCGATGGCCTTCGGCACCCGCTTCGCGCCCCGCGGCCTCGCCGCCCGCCTCGCCTTCCGGATGATGAAGCCGTGAGCGGCGCCGCCGACCCGATCCATGCCGAACTGATCGCCGTCGTCGTCGCCGTCACCGACGCAACCCCCCGCGTCCTCACCCTGCTCGATGGCAGCGCCCTGCCCGCCGGCCCGCTCGAATCGGCCCATCGCTCGCTGCAGGCCGGGCTGCGCGACCGGGTGGAACGCCAGACCGGGCATCCGCTCGGCCATGTCGAGCAGCTCTACACCTTCGCCGACGCCGGCCGCAGCCGCGCCGGGCGCAGCATCTCGATCTCCTACCTCGCCCTGAGCAGCGAGACGCGGGCGCGGCTCGGCGGCCAGGTCTCCTGGCAGGACTGGTACCGCTATTTTCCCTGGGAAGACCGCCGCACCGCGAACGACGCCCTGGCACGGATCGAACCCGGCCTGCGAAGCTGGGCGGGCACGGAGCCGACGCGGCGCGCCCGCATCGCCCGCTGCTTCGGGCTCGACGGCGCGCCCTGGCAGGAGGATCTGGCGCTCGACCGCTACGAACTCCT
>NZ_AFPR01000363.1:0-538 GCF_000219295.1 Acidiphilium sp. PM | reverse complement strand
GGCGGGACGACATAGGCGAGGCGCAGCGCCGGGGAGAGCGATTTCGCCACCCCCGCGATGTAATAGGAAATGGAGGGCGCGAAGGTGGCGAGCGGCGGCGGCGCGCTGCGCGGCAGCATGCCATAGGCGTCGTCCTCGACGATCGCGATGCCCTGCGCCGTCGCGATGGCGGCGATCGCGGCGCGGCGGTCCGGGGGCATCGTGGCGGTCGTGGGGTTGTGCAGGGTCGGCGTGCAGTAGAGCAGCTTCGGCCGGTGCGCGCGGCAGGCGGCCTCGAAGGCGTCGGGCAGCAGCCCGTCCGCATCCATGGCGACCGGCACCAGGCGAAGGCCGCGATGGGCGGCCAGCGCGCGGAAGCCCGGATAGGTGAGATCCTCGACGCAGACGGCATCGCCAGGGGCGGCGAGCAGGCCGGCGATCGCGAGCAACGCGCCCTGCGCGCCGGGGCAGAGCAGCACGCGCTCGGGCGGCAACGGGCCCATCCGGTCACGCAGCCAGTGCGCGCCGGCGGCGCGGTCGGCCATGGCGCCGCCGATAT
>NZ_AFPR01000364.1:0-1466 GCF_000219295.1 Acidiphilium sp. PM | reverse complement strand
GCCGCCTCGCACGGGCGGACGCATCATCTCGTCGCACTCTGGCCGGTGGCGGCGGCGGACGCGCTGGAGCGCTTCCTCGACGGGAAGGGACCGTATCGGGTGTCGGGCTTCGCGGCGGAGATCGGGATGCGCGCGGTGGCGTTCGCGGATGAGCGCGACCCGTTCGTCAACATCAACACGCAGGCCGATCTCGACGCGGCGGAGGCGGGGCGGTGCTGAACGCGTTCATCGCCGATTTCCTCTATGCCGCGGTGGCGCTGTTCGTCATCATCGATCCGGTCGGCACCGCGATCATCTTCGCGGCGCTGACCACGCATGACGACGCGGCGAAGCGGCGGACGATCGCCAAGCGGGCCTCGGCGATCAGCTTCCTCGTGCTGCTGGTGTTCGGCCTCGCGGGGGAAAAGCTGCTGCGGCTGCTCGGGATCGGGATTCCGGCCTTGCAGATCGCCGGCGGGGCGCTGCTGTTCCTCTCGGCCAAGGACATGGTGACGGCGAAGGGCGAGCTGCGGGCGAGCAGCGAGGAGCGCAGTGCCGCGAGCGAGTCGACCGAGGATATCAGCGTGTTTCCGCTGGCGATTCCGCTGATCGCCGGGCCGGGCGGGATGACCACGATGGTGCTGCTGCACGCCAAGGCGGGCGGGCAGCCGGGGGCGGTGCTCGCCAACGCGCTGGCGCTGGCGGCGATGATCGCGGCGACCCTGGTTTCGATGCTGGGCGCGCGGCGGCTCGCGCGGCTGATGGGGGCGACCGGGGCCAGCGTGGTCGGGCGGGTGCTGGGCATCCTGGTCGCGGCGCTGGCGGCGCAGTTCATCATCGAGGGCACGCAGGCCGCGCTGCATCTCGGCTGAGGCGGAAATTTCCGCCGTTTTCAACATTCTAGGCAAGGCGCGGATTGACCGGACCGGGCGCGTCTGGCACCGTAACGCAAACGGGAGGCGGGCTCATGACAAGATCTGAACTGATCGCGGCGCTGGCGGCTGACCATCCCCACCTGACGCTGGCGGATGTGGAGCGGATCGTCACCGCGATGTTCGACGAGATGACCGCCACCCTCGCCGCGGGCGGGCGGGTGGAATTGCGCGGCTTCGGCGCGTTCTCGGTGAAGCAGCGCCAGGCGCGGGCGGGGCGCAACCCCAGGACCGGCGAGACGGTGAAGGTGGACGAGAAGACCGTGCCCTTCTTCCGCGCCGGGCGCGAATTGCGCGAGATGGTCAACGCGGGCATGAAACCGCTCGACGGCGGGGCCGATGGCGCCGGGGACGACGACGAGGACGACGAGGAGTAGACCGCTGAAGACCGTCCGGCTCATTTTCGGGGCGCTGGTGATTCTGGCGCTGGTGATTTTTCTCCTGTCGAACCGCGCGCCGGTAGCGGTTTCGTTCTTTCCGTTCGGCACGCTGGGCTCGGCGGTGCTCGGCGCGATCGTGCTGATCGCCTTCGGGCTGGGCATGCTGCTGGGCATG
>NZ_AFPR01000365.1:0-2308 GCF_000219295.1 Acidiphilium sp. PM | reverse complement strand
GCGGCCCGGCCGTCACGCCGTCCGCCGGCTGGCCCCGGCGCCGGCGGCGAGCAGCACGGCGATGATCACGCCGCCCTGCATCACGTCCTGCACCCCGCCGGCAAGGCCGGCGATCTGCATCGTCGTCACGATCAGCACCAGCAGCACCGAGCCGAGCAGCGTGCCCAGCGGCGTCGCGCTGCCGCCGAAGATCAGCGTGCCGCCGACGACGACGGCGCCGACCGATTCCAGCAGATAGGGCTTGCCCATGCCGAGAAAGGCGCCGCCGGCATGGGCCGAGAGCAGCGCGCCGTCGAGCGCGGCGAGCACCCCGCTGATCATGAACGCCGCGGTGGTGATCCGCCCCACCCGCGCCCCGGCCAGATCCGCGGCGACCGCGTTCTGGCCGACCGCCATCAGGCTGCGCCCGTAGCCGGTGCGATGGATGACGGCCGACGCCGCCCCGGCGAGCAGCACGGCCGCCACCAGGATCAGCGGCACGCCGAGCACCCGCCCCGCCGCGACGAGGTGCAGCGCCGGGCTGACGCCGAAGGTGGTGAAGCCGCGATTGGTGATCAGCACCGCGGTATCGAGCACGTAGCCGACCGCGAGCGTCGCGATGATCGCCGGGATGCGCACCCGCAGGATCAGGAACGCATTCACCGCGCCGACCGCGAGCCCGACCAGCACGACGGCGGGCAGCGCCAGCGCGAGCCCGGCATCGGTGCCGCCGGAGAGGATCATGGTGACGAAGGCCGAGAGCGTGATCACGCTCGGCACCGACAGGTCGATATTGCCCCCGCCGGTCGCGACCGCGAACATCTGCCCGAGCGCCACCACGGCGAGGAACGAGGCCGAGCTCGCCACCCCCGAGAGGTTCTGCAGGCTGAACCGGCTCGTCGCGAGGTCGAGCGCGGCCCAGAGCACCAGCACGCCGATCGCCGCGAAGCTCCAGCGGTTGCGCCGCAGCCAGGGGAGCACCGTCATGCCCGCCTCCATCGCAATATCTCGCGCGCCGCGAGGATCGCGATTAGCATCCCCCCCTGCACGGCGGCGTTGTAGTCGGTCGAGACGCCAAGAAACCCGAGCAGGCTGCCGATCAGCGACAGGCTCAGCGCGCCGCAGACCGCGCCGAGCGCCGTGATCTCGCCGCCGAGCAGCGAACAGCCGCCGATCACCGCCGCGGCGATGCTGAGCAATGTGTACGATCCGCCGGCATTGATGTCGGACGAGGTGTTGATCGCCGTCATCGACAGCCCGGCCAGCACCGCGAACCCGCCGGCGATCGCGTAGCGCAGCATGGCGATCCGCGCCGCCGGCCAGCCGCTCTGCGCCATCGCGCGCGGATTGGCGCCGAAGCCGCGCAGCACCACGCCGATCCGCGACGCATTCAGCGCCAGCCCGCCGAGCAGGGCGGCGACGATGAACACCACCGACGACGACACGCCCGCCGGGCTCCAGGCCGACGCGGCGGCGAGCCAGCCCGGCGCGCTGCCGCCCGGCGTCGGCTGCAGCGCGTAGCCGATCCCCGCCCAGATGAACGAGGCGCCGAGCGTGACGACGATCGCCGGCATCGCGCGCACCTGGATCAGCCAGCCGAGCAGCGCGTAGGCGCCGAGCAGCAGCAGCAGCGCCAGCGCGCCGGCCCAGGGTGCCCGCACCAGGATCGTGGCACTCAGCACGTTGGCGAGGCCGGCGCAGGCGCCGACGCCGAGATCGATCTCGCTGCCGCCGATCACGACCATCTGCGCCAGGGTGACCAGCACCAGCGGCACCGCCGCGCCCGACAGCAGGCCGATCCCGAATAGCGAGGCCACGCTGCGGTTCAGCGCGACGATGATCCCGAAGATCGCGGCCAGGATCAGCACCGGCGCGGCGGCGCTCCAGTCGCGCCGGAACCGCCGCTCGCCGCCGGCGGCCCGGCCGTCGCCGCCGATCTGCTCGGCGAAGGCGGTGGAGACGATCGCATCCTCCGAGATCCCGTCGCCCGCGAGCACCCGGCGGATCGCGCCGTCATGCAGCACGCAGACCCGGTCGCATTCGAGGAACTCGATCGTCTCGGAACTGTGCCAGACGATCAGCTTGCCCTGCGCCGCCGCATCGCGGATCAGGCGGTAGAACTCCCGCTTCACCGCGACGTCGACGCCGCGGGTCGGATCGTCGAGCAGGATGATGTCGGCTTCGGCCATCAGGGCGCGCGCCATCAGCACCTTCTGCTGGTTGCCGCCGGAGAGGTCGAGGATCGGCGCGGTGGCGCGGTCGGCCGGCAGGCGCACCGCCTCGAGCCAGCGCGCCGCCTCGGCGCGTTCGCCGGCCGGGCGCAGCCAGG
>NZ_AFPR01000366.1:0-7317 GCF_000219295.1 Acidiphilium sp. PM | reverse complement strand
AACAGGGCGCAGAGGCAGATCAGCCAGAGATAGGGGAAGGTGATGCGCGAGAGCCGGACCGCGAGGGCGAATTTCGCCGGATCGGCGCGGAAGCCGGGGGCCAGGACGTCGAGCACCAGGGGCATGAACAGCAGGCCGAGAATGGTGAGGGCCATGAGGAACACCGCCATGATCGCGGTGACCTCCTCGGCGAGGCGGCGGGCCGGGGCTTCGCCCTCCTGCGCGAGGGTGCCGGCATAGGCGGGGATGAAGGCGGCGCTGAACGCGCCCTCGCCGAACAGGCGGCGGAACAGGTTGGGCAGGCGCAGCGCCACGAAGAACGCGTCCGCCGCCGGGCCGGCGCCGAGCAGGGCGGCGATCAGGATGTCGCGCGCGAAGCCGAGCACCCGGCTGCCCATCGTCCAGGCGCCCACGGTCAGCGCATTGCGCAGCATTCTCGCTCCTCGGCGGTTGGCGCCCGGCCGGATCGGCCGGAACGAGCGCAGAGCATTAGCGGGTGGCGGGCACGGTTGCCAGCCTTGGGCGGGCGGGGAGGATGAAGCCGTCGGTGGGATAGATCGTGCGGCCGGGCTCGTGATCGGGCGCGTACCAGACGCGCACCGAGGTCCAGTCGTTCGCGGGCGAGACGTCCAGCACAGGGGTGGCGCGCTGGAGGCGGCCGGGCAGCCAGTTGGCCTGGGTGACGAGGATCTCGCGCGGGCCGAGCACGCGGGTGACGACGGCGACATGGCCCGCGGTCATCGCGCCGTGGCGGCGGAAGACCAGCACGGCGCCGGGGACGGGATGGTGCGCGCGGGGGTAGAGCCCATCGGCCTCGTCCCACCAGCGCCAGGCGTCGCCGGTGAGCTCGATGCCGGAGACGGCGCGGGCATAGGGCACGCAGGTGAGCGTGGTCGGGGTGCCGTATCCGGCGAAGCGCGAGGTGGCGCAGGCGGCGAGCAGCAGCGGCGCCGCGAGGGCGGGCAGGGCGAGTCGCATGGGCAGAGAATACCTGCTAGTCAGCCGGCATGGACACGATTTATCGCGGCGACCTGTCGACCCCGGCGGGGCGGCGCAATGCCTGGATCGACGCGCTGTTCGTCGACCATGCCGTGCTGCGGCTGGGCTGGACCAATTTCGCTCCGGTGAAGCCGGGCGCGCTGTATCGATCGAACCATCCGGTGCCGTTCCAGCTGGCGAAATTCCGCCGGCTGGTCGGGATCAACACGCTGATCAACCTGCGCGGCGAGTGCCGCAACGGATCGGACGCGCTCTCGCGCGAGGCGGCGCGGCGGCTCGGGCTCGATTTCTACGACATGGCGCTGGAATCGCGCGGCGCGCCGCATCGCGACCGCATCCTGCGGCTGGCCGAGATCATCCGCACGATGCGGCGGCCGGCGCTGGTGCACTGCAAGTCCGGCGCCGACCGGGCGGGGATCGCGAGTGCGTTGTTCGTGCTAATCGAGGGCGGCAGCGTGGCGGAGGCGCGGCGGCAGCTCAGCCTGCGCTTCGGCCATATACGGCAGTCGAACACCGGGATCCTGGACGCCTTCCTCGACATGTACGAGGAGGAGGGCGGCGGGATGGCGTTTCTGGACTGGGTGCGCGACGCCTATCGCGAGCAGGCGCTGCGCGAGCGCTACGCGCGCGAGACGCGCAACCGGCCGGGCCGGCGGATCGCGCGGTTCGTCAACGACCGGCTGCTCGCCCGGGAGTGACCGGGCGGCGGCGCGGGCAGGGGCGGGCGGTCAGGCCTCCGGCGGGGCGGCGCTGATCGGGATTTCGCGGGCTTCGGTCGGCGGCTGTTCGCCGAGACCGGGGGCGGCTTCGACGAGTTCGGCCTCGTCCTGCGCCTCGGCGGGCTGGGCATCGCCGCGGCGGGAATGGCCGTTGCCGTGCGGGGCCTGGGCGGCCTGGTTCATCGCGGAAATGATGCGGAAATAATGCTCGGCGTGCTGGAAATAGCTCTCGGCGAGGACCCGGTCGCCGGCGCCGGAAGCATCGCGGCCAAGCTGCTGGTACTTGTCATAGAGCTGCTGGGCGGTGCCGCGGACCCGCTGTTCGGGGCCGTTGCTGTCGAAGACGTGGTTGCGGTTGAGGGGGGTGCCGCCGCTCTGGTAGTTGCGGAATCCGCCGCCGCCGCCACGATTGTTGCGCCCGCGCATACGTTTGATGTTCATCGAGTTGCGTAATCCTGTTTCAGTGCGACCATGCGCGTACCGGACCGTCGGTTCCCTGGTCGAAGCCGGGCAGCGTCTCTCATGGCTTGGTCGTTCAAACGATTTTCGATACGGCTTTTGTGGAACCGGGACCGCGTCGCAGAACGAAGCGATCTGACACAAGCCGCTCCGGCCGCATGAGGCCGGGCACCGAATACAAGGGATATCTAGTCTGATTCGGCCGAATCGACAAATGGTTTTTCACGAATATTTTTCCCGCGCTGCCATGATCACGGCGCGGGGGATGCCGGCGAGGTCGGGTTCGGCGGTGGCGTCCAGCCCGTGCGCGGCGGCGAGGGCGGCCAGCGGCGCGGCCTGGCCGATGCCGGCCTCGAGGATGGCGAGGCCGCCGGGGGCGAGCAGGCGGGGCAGATCGGCGACGATGCGGCGATAGGCGTCGAACCCGTCGGCGCCGCCATCGAGCGCGGAGGCGGGCTCGTGGGCGGCGACTTCCGCCATCAGGCCGGGGATGTCGGCGCTCGGGATATAGGGCGGGTTGGCGAGGATGAGGTCGAAGCGGGCGGCGAGGGCGTCGGCCCAGTCGCCGCAGCAGAAGGCGGCGCGGGCGGCGAGGCCGGTGCGGGCGGCGTTGGCGCGGGCGAGGGCGCAGGAAGCGGGCACGCGGTCGATGCCGATGCCGAAGGCGTCGGGGTATTCGGCGAGGGCGGCGAGGAGCAGGGCGCCGGTGCCGGTGCCGAGATCGAGGATCGTGCGGATCTTGCGCCGGTCGGGGCGGTGGCGCAGCGCGGCCTCGATCAGGGTTTCGGTGTCCGGCCGGGGGATGAGGGTGGCGGGCGAGACGGCGAGGTCGAGGCTCCAGAAGCCCTTCGCGCCGGTGATGTAGGCCAGCGGCTCGCGGGCGGCGCGGCGGCGGGCGAGGGCGAAGGCGGGTTCGGGGTCGACCTCGTCGAGCGCCCAGAGTGCCGCGAGATCGACGCCGAGCGCGTGGGCGAGGATGAGGCGGGCCTCGCGGGTCGGGTTCTCGACGCCGCCCGCGGCGAGGATGCGGCCGAGTTCGCGCAGGGCCTCGGTGGTCGGGATCATGCGCCGGCGGCGGCGAGGCGGGCGGCCTGGTCTTCCTCGGTCAGCGCATCGATGATGTCGTCGAACTCGCCGAGCATGACGCGGTCGATCTTGTGCAGGGTGAGGTTGATCCGGTGGTCGGTGACCCTGCCTTGCGGGAAATTGTAGGTGCGGATGCGCTCGGAACGGTCGCCGGTGCCGACCTGGGACTTGCGGTCGGCGGCGCGGCCGGCGGCGGCGGCGGCGCGGGTCTGCTCGTAGAGCCGGGCGCGCAGGATCTTCATCGCCTTGGCGCGGTTCTTGTGCTGGCTGCGCTCCTCCTGCATGGCGACGACGATGCCGGTGGGCAGATGGGTGATGCGGACGGCGCTCTCGGTCTTGTTGACGTGCTGGCCGCCGGCGCCGGAGGCGCGGAAGACGTCGATCCGGAGATCGGCCTCGTTGACCTCGACATCGACGTCCTCCGCCTCGGGCAGGACGGCGACGGTGACGGTCGAGGTGTGGATGCGGCCCTGGGTTTCGGTGGCGGGGGCGCGCTGGACGCGGTGGACGCCGCTTTCGAACTTGAGGCGGGCGAAGACGGCGCGGCCGGTGATTTCGGCGATGCCCTCGCGCAGGCCGCCGAGTTCGGTCTCGGTATAGTCGAGGATCTCGAAGCGCCAGCCGCGCAGGTCGGCGTAGCGGCGATAGGCGGCGAAGAGCTCGGCGGCGAACAGCGCGGCCTCGTCGCCGCCGGCGGCGGGGCGGATTTCGAGGATGGCGGGGCGTTCGTCGGCGGCGTCGCGCGGCAGGAGGGCGAGGCGGATCTCGTGTTCGAGCCGCGGCAGGGTCTCGCGGAGGGAATCAAGCTCGGCATCGGCCAGTTCGCGCAGCTCGGGATCGGCGCGGGCGGCCTCGGCCTCGTCGCGGGCGCGCTCGGCGGCGCGGAGCAGGAGGATCTGCTGCTCGACCGGCTCGATCTCGGCCAGCTCCCGCGAGGCGGCGACGAAGCGCTCGCCATCGACCCCGGCGGCGAGCATCGCGCGCAGCTCCTCGGCGCGGAGGACGATACGGTCGAGTTTCTGCTCCAGGGTCATCGCGTCAGCGGGTCATCCGAGGGCGGCGAGAAGCTCGGCGCGGGGGAGCTCGCGCTGGGCGCCGTCGTCGAGGGTCTTGAGCGTGACGGCGCCGCGGGCGAGTTCGTCCGCGCCGATCAGCACGGCGGCGCGGGCGTTGATGCGGTTGGCGCGTTCGAGACGCTTCTTCAGGTTGCCGCGATAGGCGGCCTCGGCGGCGATGCCGGCGCGGCGGAGGGTGGCGAGGATCTCGATCGCGGCGGTCTGCTCGGCCTCGCCCATCGGGATGACGGCGACGGGGCGCGGCGTGGCGGGGGTTGCGGCGAGCAGCATGGCGAGGCGCTCGATGCCCGCCGCCCAGCCGACGCCGGGGGTGGGCGGGCCGCCCATCTGCTCGACCAGCTGGTCGTAGCGGCCGCCGCCGAGCACGGTGCCCTGCGCGCCGAGGGCGGTGGAGACGAATTCGAAGGCGGTGTGGTTGTAGTAGTCGAAGCCGCGGACGATGCGCGGATTCTCGACGAAGGCGATGCCGAAGGCGGAAAGCGCGGCTTTCAGACCGTCGTAGAACGCGGCGGAGGCGGGGTTCAGGTGGTCGTAGATAAGCGGGGCGTCGGCGAGGAGGCGGATGTCGTTCGCATCCTTGGTGTCGAGGATGCGCAGCGGGTTCTTGACCAGGCGGACCTTGCTCTCGTCGGAAAGCTCGGATTCGTAGCGGGAGAGATAGTCGACCAGGGCGGTGCGGTAGGCGTCGCGGCTGTCGCGGTCGCCCAGCGTGTTGATGTGCAGGGTGATGCTGGCGCCGACGCCGAGCTCGTCGAGGATCTGCTGGCCGCAGGCGATCGCCTCGGCGTCGGCCAGCGGTTCGGCGGCGCCGATGATCTCGAGGCCGATCTGGTGGAACTGGCGGTAGCGGCCCTTCTGCGGGCGCTCGTAGCGGAACATCGGGCCCTGGTAGAAGATTTTCTGCGGCAGGGTCTGGGTGAGGCCGTTGGAGACCAGGGCGCGGCAGACGCCGGCGGTGCCCTCGGGGCGGAGCGTGACGGATTCGCCGGAGCGGTCCTCGAAGGTGTACATCTCCTTGGTCACCACGTCCGAGGTTTCGCCGAGATTGCGGGCGAAGACGGAGGTGAGCTCGAAGACCGGCGTGGCCCATTCGGCGGCGCCGTAGAGGCCGGCGACGCGGCGGGCGGTCTCGACCACGTGGTGATGCCGGCGCGCGTCCTCGCCGATGATGTCCTGGGTGCCGCGCACGGGTTGGGGCTTGGTCAAGGCGGAGATCCTTCAGACAGCGGAGATTGCCGGTGGTTTGCCGGAAATCGCCGCCGCTGAACAGTCCGCGGCGCGCGGGCGGGCTATTCCGCCGCCTGCTTCGCCGCCGCCTTTTCCTCGCGCAGGCGGGCGGCGCGCTGTTCGACCAGCTCGACGACATGGTCGATCATCGAAGCGCCCTCGATCGTGTGGTCGGTCTTGCCGGCGGCGTAGACCATGTGGCGGCCGTTGCCGCCGCCGGTGACGCCGAGATCGGTCATCAGCGCCTCGCCCGGCCCGTTGACCACGCAGCCGATGATGGAGAGGGTGATCGGCTCCTCGATATGGGCGAGGCGGTCTTCGAGCTGGGCCACCGTGTCGATCACGTTGAAGCCCTGGCGGGCGCAGGAGGGGCAGGAGATGACACGCACGCCGCGATGGCGGATGCCGAGCGACTTCAGGATGTCCCAGCCGACGGCGACCTCTTCCTCCGGCTCGGCGGAGAGGGAGACGCGCATCGTGTCGCCGATGCCGGCCCAGAGCAGCGAGCCGAGGCCGATCGAGGATTTCACCGTGCCGGTGCGCCGCCCGCCGGCCTCGGTGATGCCGATGTGGAGCGGGTGGTCGCAGACCTCGGCGAGCTGCTGGTAGGCGGCGACGGCCATGAACACGTCGGACGCCTTCACGCTGATCTTGAATTCGTGGAAGTCGTGATCCTGCAGGATCTTCGCGTGTTCGAGGGCGGATTCGACCAGGGCGTCGGGGTTCGGCTCGCCGTATTTCTCGAGCAGGTGCTTCTCCAGCGAGCCGGCGTTGACGCCGATGCGGATGGAGCAGCCGTGGTCGCGGGCGGCGGCGACGACCTCGCGCACGCGCTCGGCGCTGCCGATATTGCCGGGGTTGATGCGTAGGCAGGCGGCGCCGGCCTTCGCCGCCTCGATCGCGCGGCGGTAGTGGAAATGGATGTCGGCGACGATGGGGACGTTCACCTGGCGCACGATGTCGGCGAGGGCGGCGGTGGCCGCCTCGTCCGGGCAGGAGACGCGGACGATGTCGACCCCGGCGCGCTCGGCGCGGTGGATCTGCGCCACCGTGGCGGCGACATCGTCGGTCGGCGTGTTGGTCATGGTCTGCACGGTGATCGGCGCGTCGCCGCCGACCTTGACCGGGCCGACGCTGATCTGCCGCGACTTGCGGCGGACGATCTGCTGGTATTCGCGGTAATTCATCGGGCTCGCTTCCGTGGAGGGGTTACTGCGCGGTGGAGGCGCCGGAGGGGGCGGTGGCGCTGCCGGAGGCCGGCGGCGTCAGTGGTATATTGTGGAGAACCACGCCCGGCTTTCCGAGGGGGGAGCCGGCGGCGCCGTTGCGGACCAGCTCTGTGCCGCCCGCATTGCCGGTGGTCAGGGTCAGGCCCGGCTCGTTCGGCACCGGCCAGGACTGGCCGGCCTTCAGCACGCGGCTGAACAGGATGGTGCCGTGCGGGCCGCGGACCTGGACCCAGCTATCGGCGCTGGCGCTGATGACCAGCGGGTTGGCGCCGGCGATCGCGGTGGCGGAGGTCGCCGTGCCGGCGCCCGTGCCGGAGGCCGAGGTGGCCGGTGCCGGGGTCGCCGATCCGGGCGTGGCGCCGCCGGAGGCCGATGACGCGCCGGACGATGACGTGGCCGAAGATGCCGAGGTGGACGATGACATGGCGGTTGTCGACCCGCCCGATCCGCCGCTGGCGGTGCCGGACGTGGCGCCGCCGGCGGCCAGGGAGGCCGGCGCGTTGGCGGAGGACGCGGTCTGGT
>NZ_AFPR01000367.1:0-683 GCF_000219295.1 Acidiphilium sp. PM | reverse complement strand
GCCACCTCGGCGCGCAGGGCGGCGGCGACCGCCTTGCCGTCGATGACGCGGGCCGCCATCGGGGCGCTCACTGGTAGCCCATCGCGGCGAGGTGGCCGTAGAGCCCGCCGAGGAAGATCTGCAGCGCGCGCAGCAGCAGGAAGCCGACGATGAAGGAAATGTCGATGCCGCCGATCGCGGGGATGAAGCGGCGGAACGGCGCGAGGAAGGGCTCGGTGGCGCGGAAGAGGAAATCCTCGATCCGGTAGACGATGTGGTTGCGGGTGTCGAGCACGCCGAACGCCATGAGCCAGCTGAAGATCGCCGCCGCGATCATGATGTAGATGTAGATCTGGATGGCCTCGTCGAGGAACCAGAAAACCGCTCCGAGCATCGTAACCCTCCTTGGCTGGTGCCCGGGTTAGCGAAGCACGGCGTTTCGCGCAACGTGACAAGGCGGACGAGGTGGCTTGACTTCCGGCTCAGGGTGCGCGATTGGCCGCGCAGGGATGGGGCTGTAGCTCAGTTGGGAGAGCGCCTCGTTCGCAATGAGGAGGTCAGGGGTTCGATTCCCCTCAGCTCCACCATCCCGCTTCTTTCCCCAGGTTGATTGGTGCGCATGACGAAGACAGGGGGCGATCCGACCCGCGATGCGGCGTTCGCGCTGCTGTCCGCCGTGCTGGACCGGCGCGCGCCGCTGGACG
>NZ_AFPR01000368.1:0-1113 GCF_000219295.1 Acidiphilium sp. PM | reverse complement strand
GCCGAGCTGAGCGCCGTGGCCATGCTGATGAAGGGGCAGCCGGTGGTCGAGCCGATCTCGACCGCGCGGGGCCGGTTCTACCGGGCGCGGTTCGTCAACCTGCCGCACAGCGCCGCGGTGAGCGCCTGCCGGCAGTTGCAGGGCGGGCCGACCGGCTGCGCGGTGCTGTCGCCCGACGCGGGATAACCGCGTCCTACAGATCGAGGGATAACCGCGTCCGACAGATCGAGGGATAACCGCGTCCGGCAAGACGCGGGTTAACCACGTTCGACAGATCGAGGGGTAACCGCGTCCGGCACGACGCGGGGTGAGGCGCCCTCGCCCGTTCGCGGGTGGCCGCGCCGGCGCCGGAGCAAAAACTCAGCGGCGGGCGGCGGCGGCGATCAGGGTGTTTTCGAGCAGGCAGGCGATGGTCATCGGCCCGACGCCGCCGGGGACCGGGGTGATCGCGCCGGCGACGGCGGCGGCCTCCGCGTAGGCGACGTCGCCGACCAGCCCGCCCGCCGCCGTGCGGTTGATGCCGACATCGATGACCGTGGCGCCGGGGGAGACCCAGTCGCCCTTCACCATTTCGGCGCGGCCGACCGCCGCGATCAGGATCTCGGCGCGGCGGCATTCGGCGGCGAGGTCGCGCGTGCGGGAATGGGCGATGGTGACGGTGGCGTCGGCGGCGAGCAGCAGGGCGGCCATCGGGCGGCCGACGATGTTGGAGCGGCCGAGCACGAGGGCGCGGGCGCCGCGCGGGGCGATGCCGGCGGCGGCGAGCAGCTTCATCACGCCGCGCGGGGTGCAGGGCACGAGGAAGGGCGTGCCGAGCGCGAGGGCGGCGACATTGTCGGGGTGGAAGCCGTCGACATCCTTGGCCGGGTCGATCGCGCGGATCACCGCCTGCGGGTCGATGCCGGCCGGCAGGGGCAGCTGGACGAGGATGCCGTCGACCGCGGGATCATGGTTGAGGCGGGCGATCAGGGCGAGCAGCTCGGCCTGGCTCGCGCTCGCGGGCAGGCGGATGGTCTCGCTGGCGAAGCCGGCCGCCTTCGCGGCGCGCTCCTTGTTGCGGACATAGACCTGGCTCGCCGGGTCCTCGCCGACGAGGACGACGGCGAGGCCGGG
>NZ_AFPR01000369.1:0-1209 GCF_000219295.1 Acidiphilium sp. PM | reverse complement strand
CACCGGGGTGGCGGGCGCGCTGTCCGGCACGGCTTCGCCGGGCTCGACGAGAATGGCGATCGGCGCGTTCACCGCGACATTCTCCGATCCGGCAGCGACCAGGATCTTGCCGAGAACGCCCTCGTCGACCGCCTCGACCTCCATCGTCGCCTTGTCGGTCTCGATCTCGGCGATGACGTCGCCGGCCTTGATCGTCTCGCCTTCCTTCTTGAGCCAGCGCGCCAGCGTGCCTTCCGTCATGGTGGGCGAGAGTGCCGGCATCAGGATGTTCGTGGCCATGTTCGCGCCTCCCTCAGAACAGTTTCTTGACGGCGCCGACGACCCAGTCCGGCTGGGGCAGCGCGAGCTTTTCCAGATTGGCGGCATAGGGCATCGGCACGTCGAGCCCGGCGACGCGGGTCGGCGGCGCGTCCAGCCAGTCGAACGCATGTTCGGTGATCTGCATCGCGATCTCGGCACCGATGCCGGCAAAGGGCCAGCCCTCCTCGACCGAGACGACGCGGTTGGTCTTCTTCACCGAATTCACGATGGTCTCGATGTCGAGCGGGCGGATTGTGCGCAGGTTGATCACCTCCGCCGAAATCCCCTGCTGGTCCAGCGCCTCGGCGGCCTTCAGCGCGACATCGACCATCAGCGAGAAAGCAACGATGGTGACATCCTCGCCCGCGCGCTCGACCTTGGCCTTGCCGATCGGCAGGATGAAGTCATCGTCGGTCGGGCATTGGTGCTTGTGGCCGTAGAGAATCTCGTTCTCGAGGAAGATGACCGGGTTCGGATCGCGGATCGCCGCGCGCAGCAAGCCCTTCGCATCCGCCGCCGACCACGGGGCGACCACCTTGAGGCCCGGGCAATGCGCATACCACGAGGCGTAGCACTGGCTGTGCTGGGCCGCGACGCGGGCGGCAGCGCCGTTCGGCCCGCGGAAGACGATGGGGCAGCCCATCTGCCCGCCGGACATGTAGAGCGTCTTCGCCGCCGAATTGATGATCTGGTCGATCGCCTGCATGGCGAAGTTGAACGTCATGAACTCGACGATCGGCTTGAGGCCGGACATCGCCGCCCCCACCGCCATGCCGGTGAAACCGTGCTCGGTGATCGGCGTGTCGATCACCCGCTTCGCGCCGAACTCGTCGAGCAGGCCCTGGCTGATCTTGTACGCGCCCTGATACTGGGCAACCTCCTCGCCCATCAGGAACACGTCGGCATCGC
>NZ_AFPR01000370.1:0-721 GCF_000219295.1 Acidiphilium sp. PM | reverse complement strand
GCGCGGTGGCGAGGACGGCGAAGCCCGCATCGCGGGCGGCGGTGGCGACGGCGCGGCCGGTATAGCCGAGCCCGGCGATCAGCAATGTTGCGGTCATCTCTTGTGCGGAAGCTGGTCGGGGAGGGTGGCGCGGGCGGCGGCGGCGCGTTCGAGCCGCTCGCCGTGGCGGCGGGCGAGGACCACCATCGCCACGCCGACGGCGACGATGACGACCGCCGCGGCGGCGCCGAGCGGGCCGGCGAAGCGGTTGATCTGCTTGCCGAAGATGTAGGCGACGCCGCCATAGATGCCGGCCCAGATGAGGCAGGCGAGGGTCTGGAAGGCGATGAAGCGGCGCCACTCCATCACCGTGACGCCGGCGAGCAGGGCGGCGAGGGCGCGCATCACCGCGAAGAAACGGCCGAAGACGACGATCTTGCCGCCATGGTTCTCGAACAGCCAGTGGCCGGCGCGCAGCCGGCGCTCGGTCAGGCCGATATGGCGGCCATGGCGGAGCAGCACCGGGTAGCCGGCGTTGCGGCCGATCCAGTAGCCGGCGGCGCCGCCGACGATGGCACCCGCCGCGGCGGCGAGGATGAGGACCGAAATGTCGATCCGGTGGGTGGTGCCGGCATAGATCGCGGCGGAGACCAGGGCGGTTTCGCCGGGCAGCGGCAGGCCGAGGCTTTCCAGCATGATCAGCGCGGCCACCGCCAGGCTGCCATAGGCGGCGATCCAGGGA
>NZ_AFPR01000371.1:0-668 GCF_000219295.1 Acidiphilium sp. PM | reverse complement strand
GGCCCCGACGGAAAGATGGTATCGCCGATGCGGACCGTGATATCCTCCGCGCGCAGGCCGAGGACTTCCGCCACCGTCTGGGCGAGCACCGTGGTGATGCCGGTGCCGATATCCTGCACGCTCGACATCACCTCCACCGAGCCGTCGCGCAGGACACGGACCTCGCAGGCCGCGTTGATCTGCACATGCGCGCCCCAGTGGGATTGCGCCATGCCGATGCCGCGCTTGACCGGCCCCCGATCCGAACCCGGCGGATGGCGGGCGGCCCAGCCGAAGCGCGCGGCGCCGATCCGCCGTTCCTCGCGACGGACCGGGCTGGGATCGATCCTGTCGCGCAGGGCAACGGGATCGAGCGCGAGGCGTTCGGCGAGCTCGTCGATCGCCTGTTCGAAGGCGAAGGCGCCCGGCACGTTTCCCGGCGCGCGCATGGCGCAGCCGGGCCCGGCATTGGTGAAGACGTCGCGATGCGATGTCAGCAGGTTCGGACACCGGTAGACCGCGCCGGCAAAGTCGCCGACGCCGGCGCCGAGCGCCACGCCCGCCGTGCCATGGCTGGTCAGTTCGATCGCGGTCAGCGTGCCATCGCGTCGGGCGCCGATGCGCAGGTGCTGGAACGTGCCGGGGCGGTTGCCGGAATCGACCTGCTCCTCGGCGCGGGTCAGCACCAG
>NZ_AFPR01000372.1:0-3064 GCF_000219295.1 Acidiphilium sp. PM | reverse complement strand
CTGCCAGGCATAGCCGAGCAGGAACAGGTTGGTCGCGATCGCGTCCCCCATCAGCGCGGTGGCGATGGCGGTGGCCTCGATCGTGTCGAGATGTGCCTCGCCCACCCGGCGCGCCAGGCTCTGCCGCAGCCGCGCCATCGGCAGCGAGAAGGCGGGGTTGCGGGTGAACTCCCCGGTGATCGTCTCGTGCAGGTTGACCACCGCCCGGGTCTGTTCGCCGAGGCAGTCGAGCGTCTCCCGCTCGCCGGCGACCAGCGCGTCGCAGCCGAGCAGCAGGTTGGCCCGGCCGGCCGGCACCCGCAGCGCCTGCGCCGCCCCGGCCGCCGCCCCGAAGCGCAGATGCGAGACCACGGCGCCGCCCTTCTGCGCGAGGCCGAGCACATCGACCACCGAAACCGGCGTGCCGTCGAGATGCGCGGCCATGCCGAGCAGCGCGCCGATCGTCACCACGCCGGTGCCGCCGATCCCGGCCACCACCATGTCCCATTCCGGCGGCGGCAGCGCGGGTTCGGGCAGGTCATCGGGCGGGGCGGCGCGCGTCGCCTCCGGCCGCTTCAGCCCGCCGCCATGCACGGTGACGAAGCTCGGGCAGAACCCCTCGACGCAGGAGAAATCCTTGTTGCAGGCGGACTGGTCGATCGCCCGCTTGCGGCCGAACGGGGTTTCCACCGGCACCACGGCGATGCAGTTCGACACCAGCGAACAGTCCCCGCAGCCCTCGCAGACGCGCTTGTTGATGAAGGCGCGCTTCGCCGGGTCGGCCATCGTGCCGCGCTTGCGGCGGCGGCGCTTCTCGGTCGCGCAGGTCTGGTCGTAGACGATCGCGGTGACACCGGGGATCTCGCGGATGGCGCGCTGGATCGCGTCCAGCTCGCGGCGGTGCGATACCCTGACGCCGGGCGCGAGATCGGCAACACCCTGGTATTTCTCCGGCTCGTCGGTGACCACCTCGATCCGCCGCACCCCTTCGGCGGCGAGTTCGCGGGTGATCTGCGGCACGCTCAGCGGCCCGTCGACATGCTGGCCGCCGGTCATCGCCACCGCGTCGTTGAACAGCACGCGATAGGTGATGTTCACCCCGGCGGCGATGGCGGCGCGGATCGCGAGCAGGCCGGAATGGTGATAGGTGCCGTCGCCGATATTGGCGAAGACGTGCCGCTCGGTGGTGAACGGCGCCTGGCCGATCCAGGCCGCGCCCTCGCCGCCCATGTGGGAATAGACATCGGTCGCGCGGTCCATCCACGTCGCCATGAAATGGCAGCCAATGCCCGCCATCGCCCGCGAGCCCTCCGGCACTTTCGTGCTGGTGTTGTGCGGGCAGCCGGCGCAGAAATGCGGCACCCGGTGGGCGCCGAAATCGAGCGCGTGGCCGGCCTCGATCGTCGCGGCGAGGTGCGCGAGCGCCGCCTCCCGCGCCTCGTCCGGCAGGAGGCGCTGCGCCCGCCGGCCGAGCCCGAGCGTCACATCGGCGGCGGAGAGGTCGCTCTCGGCGCGGAACAGCGTGGCCCCGGTCTCGTCGCGCTTGCCGACGATGCGCGGCGCGCCGGCCATGCCGTAGAGGATCGCCCGCAGCTGGTCCTCGATCACCGGCGCTTTTTCCTCGACGACGACGATCTCCTCCAGCCCGCGCGCGAAGTCCCGCACGATCCCGGGCTCGACCGGCCAGGTCATGCCGAGCTTGAGCACGCGGGCGAAGCCGAGCCCGAGATCGGCCCGCGCCTGCTCGACATCGAGAAAGGATTTCCCGGCGGTGACGATGCCGAGCCGCGCGCCGGGGGCGGGTTCGACGATGCGGTTGATCCGGTTGGCGGCGACGAAATCCATCAGCGCCGGCCGGCGCAGGCCGAGCACCCGCGCCTCCTGCGCCAGCACCGGCTCGTGCAGCCGCATCGCGACGCTGTCGGGGTCGATATCGGGCAGGATGATCGGGACATCGAGGCCGGTCTCGACCGAGGCGGTGCAGTCGATGATTTCCTCGACCGTCTTGAACCCGACATAGAGGCCGGAATGGCGCGAGGCCGCCCAGCCATAAAGCCCGAGTTCGAGAATGTCCGCCACCGAGCTCGGCGCCAGCACCGGCACGCCGGCGGCGATCAGCGCCGGCTCGCTCTGATGCGCGACGGTGGAGGATTTCGCCGCATGATCGTCGCCCGCGACCACCAGCACGCCGCCGTGGCGGGTGGTGCCGGCGTAATTGGCGTGCTTGAGCGCATCGCCCGAGCGGTCGACCCCCGGCCCCTTGCCATACCACATGGCGAACACGCCCTGGTGTGTGGCGCCGGGGAAGAGCGGGACGATCTGGGTGCCCCAGATTGCGGTCATCGCCAGGTCCTCGTTCACGCCGGGGCGGAAGACGATGCCCTCCGCCGCCAGCAACGCGGCGGCGGCATGGGCCTGGATGTCCACCGCGCCGAGCGGCGAGCCGCGATAGCCGGAGAGAAACCCCGCCGTGTTCAGCCCCGAGGCCGCATCGCGCCGGCGCTGCGCCAGCAGCAGGCGGATCAGCGCCTGGGTTCCGGTCAGGATCACCCGTCCGGGGCCGGGGCGGTAGCGGATGTCGAGCATGGTGTCGGCGGTCTTCATGCGGAATTTCCCCCGCCCGGCCTTTGCGCCGGGCTTTTTATCCGCCGCGAATTATGCGCCGCGTGATCGAAATTTGCGAGCAAAATCAGGTTTTTGTCCGGATCGTAACGGCTTGCCGATCGCTGCGCGCGGCGGCGCCGCGCGGCCATCCCGCGGCCCTCGCGCCGCGTGGATCACGAAATTTTATTGCGCGGGGGACGAGGTGGCCCGGATGCCGCGCCGCATCATCACGGAAACGTGATTTCGTCCGCGCCGCGCGGCGCGGGGGCAAAACGTCAGTGGCCGATCGCGGCGGGTTCGGCGTCGGCCTCGTCGGTGTCGGTGCCGTCGGTTGCCACGGTTTCGCGCAGCGGCGTGTCCTCCACCCGGATAGCCGCGACGAGGCCGAGCAGGGCGAAGCCGGCGGTGATCAGGAACGCCGCGTGGAATGCCGCCGGCAGCGCCGGGTTCGCCGCCATCGCGCGTTCGGCCGCGGCGCCCG
>NZ_AFPR01000373.1:0-828 GCF_000219295.1 Acidiphilium sp. PM | reverse complement strand
CCACCGCCCACGCCGCGCCGTTCGAGGGGCTGTGGAGCCTCGGTCCGGTGCCGCCGGATGCCGCCGCCTGGCGCCCGCCCGATGCCGCGAAAAGGACATCCCCATGACCCGCGCCCCGCTCTCGCTGTTCGGCCTGCATGGCAGCCGACCGCTCGCCGAACAGGTCGCCGCCCGGCTGGAAATCGCCCTCGCCGCGCACGAGGAGCGCGACTTCGAGGATGGCGAGCACAAGGCCCGCCCGTTGCAGGACGTGCGCGGCCACGACGCCTTCGTGCTGCACACCCTGCACGGCGGCGAGGGCGATTCGGCGAATGACCGGCTCTGCCGCCTGCTGTTCTTCTGCGGCGCGCTGCGCGATGCCGGCGCCGCGCGGGTCACCGCGGTGGCGCCCTATCTCTGCTACGCGCGGAAGGACCGGCGGACCAAGACCAACGATCCCGTCACCACCCGCTACGTCGCCGCGATGTTCGAGGCGGTCGGCATCGGCCAGGTGATCACGCTGGAGGTGCACAACCTCGCCGCGTTCGAGAACGCCTTCCGCTGCCCGAGCCTGCACGTCCCCGCCGCGCCGCTGTTCGCCGCGCATTTCGCGCCCCTGCTGCGCCGGGTTCCGGCGGTGGTGGTGTCGCCGGATACCGGCGGCGCCAAGCGCGCCGAACAGGTCCGCGAGGCGCTGGAATCCCTGCGCGGCGCGCCGGTGGGCGCCGCCTTCATGGAAAAGCACCGCTCCGGCGGGGTGGTGACCGGCACGCTCTTCGCCGGCGACGTGCGCGGCCGCGTGGCCATCATCGTCGACGACCTGATCAGCACCGGCGGCACGCTGCTGCG
>NZ_AFPR01000374.1:0-573 GCF_000219295.1 Acidiphilium sp. PM | reverse complement strand
CTGTCCGAGCCCGCGGGAATCCGCATCCGCACCGCGCCGCCCGGCGTCGGCACCTCGACCTGCCCGCCCAGCACCGCCTCGGCCAGCGTCACCGGCAGATCGAGCCGGATATCCTGCCCTTCGCGGGTGAAGAAGCGATGCGGCGCCACGCTGACGCGGATCAGCGCATCGCCCGCCGGCCCGCCATTCCATCCCACCCCGCCCTTGCCGCGCAGGCGCAGCAGTTGCCCGTCCTCGGTGCCGGGGGGAATCCGCACGTCGAGCGTGCCGCCATCGGGCAGCGACAGCCGCCGCGTGCCGCCGACCACCGCCTCGACGAAGCCGATCGTCATCGAATAATGCCGGTCCTGCCCGCGCCCCGGCCCGCCACGCCGTCCGCCGCCGCCGCCACCGAACATCGAGCCGAACATCGCCTCGAGATCGTCGGTGGTCCAGGCGCCGCCGCCGCCGTAGCGCGCGCCCTCGCCGGTCTCGGCATAGTCGCGCCAGGTGCCGTGCCGCGCGCGTTCCTGCCCCTCGGCATCGATCTCGCCGCGGTCGAAGCGGGCGCGCTGATCGGCGTCGGACAGCAGA
>NZ_AFPR01000375.1:0-1018 GCF_000219295.1 Acidiphilium sp. PM | reverse complement strand
CCACGCTGCCCGGCGGCATCTATGCCGCGCTGGCGATGGCGATCGCCGCCCGGACCGACGTGACCTTCGTGCTCGCCGTGCATGTGCTGCGGGTGGTGCTGGTGATGTTCACCATGCCGCTCTTCGCCCGCCTGCTGCGCCGCCGTGCCGGCTTGAGCGGCTGACTATTCCGCCGCCGCCGGCAGTCGCGGCGCGGCTGCCGGGGCCGGCGCGATGAAGGCGGCCTCGCGCTCCGCCCAGCGTGCCCCGGCGGCGGCGAGGTTGCGTGCCTTCACATGGCCGAAGCCGCGGATCTCGGCGGGAATCGCGGCCAGCGCCAGGGCGGCGGCGAAGTTGTCCTCGGCCAGCATCAGCGCGATCCGCCGCGCCGTGGTCTCGTAGCGGCCGATCAGCGCGCGCTCGCCCCGCCGCTCGGCGCTGTGGCCGAACGGGTCGAGCACCGTGCCGCGCAGCACCTTCAGCGGCGCCAGCGCGGCAAGCGCCTTCAGCATCCAGGGGCCGTATTCGCGCTTTTGCGGCAGGCCGGTCACCTTGTCGCGCCGGGCGAGCAGCGGCGGGGCGAGGTGCAGGCGGATATCCCGCGTGTCGGTGAAGGTGCGCGCGAGCTCGGCGCGGAATGCGGGACGGGAATACAGCCGGGCGACCTCGTATTCGTCCTTGTAGGCCATCAGCCGGTGCAGCGTGCGCGCCACGGTTTCGGCGAGTTCCGTCGAGTCCGGCCGCACCGCCCGCTCGGCCTCGCGCACGGCGGCGACCGTCTCGGCGAAGCGCGCGGCGTAGCGGCGGTTCTGGTAGGCGGCGAGATCGTCGCGCAGCATGTCGAACAGCGCGTCGAACCCGGAAGGCTCGGCCCCCGGCGGTGCCGCCACCGCCGCAACGGTGCTGCGGTCATGCGCCGCGGCGCGGCCCCAGGCGAAGGCGGCGAGGTTGAGGGCGACCGCCTGCCCGTTCAGCTCCACCGCCTGCGCGATCGCCGCCCGGCTCACCGGCACGAGCCCGCGCTGCCAGGCATAGCCGA
>NZ_AFPR01000376.1:0-537 GCF_000219295.1 Acidiphilium sp. PM | reverse complement strand
AGGCCGCGCGCGACGCCGAGGCGGCAATCGGCCGGCTCGAGGCGGAGAAGCGGACGCTGATGGCGAAGCTGGCCGATGCCGGTTTCTATGCGCGGGCGAAGCCGGAGGAGATTTCGGCGATCAATATCCGCCTCGCCGCCATCGCCGGCGAGATCGAGGTCAAGGAGGCGGCCTGGCTGGAGGCCGAGGCGGCGCTGGAGGCGGCGGCGGGCTGACCGCCGCGGCTCATTCCGCGGCGAGGGCGGCCGGCGCGGGCGGATAGCGGCGCAGGATGTAGAGCATCACCGCCATCGCCGGCAGCGCCGAGATCACGGTGAATTCGTAGAAGGGCAGCCAGCCCATCGCATGGGCGAGGACGCCGGAGAAGCCGCCGATCGTGCGCAGGGCGAGGGCTGCGACCGAGGAGAGCAGGGCGTATTGCGTCGCGGTGTAGGCCTTGGTGCAGAGGCCGGAGAGATAGGTGATGAAGGCGGCATCGGCGATGCCTTCGGCGAAGCTCTCGGCGACGCTGGTCGCCAGCAGGATGTGCGGCAGATG
>NZ_AFPR01000377.1:0-687 GCF_000219295.1 Acidiphilium sp. PM | reverse complement strand
GCCATGCTGGGGGCGCTCGCCGCCGGTTCCGTCAGCTGGGTCATGTCTGTCTCCGCCGCATGGATCTCGCTATGGCAATCGTCCATGCAATATCGATGGATTGGCATATATATGCTTTCCTGCCGGGAACCAACGCGGAGATGCCGGCAGCAGCACGGCGATTCCCGCATGACCCGAGGAAGGCCCGCCAGCGCGGCATGGCAGAAGATGCGGGATGCCGAGATTGCCTCAGGCCACGGGCGGGGATAAGGAAGCGGGGATACATATATATGGAACGAGAGCCGGACCATGACGGACCGTGACACGCCCCCCGCCTGGCTGCCGGACATCCGCAAGCCGGACGGGCCGATCTATCTCGCGATCGCCGCGGCGCTGGAGGCCGATATCCGGTCCGGCGCGCTGAGGCCGGGCGACCGCCTGCCGACCCAGCGCCGCCTCGCCGCCGCGATCGGGATCGATTTCACGACCGTCACCCGCGCCTATGCCGAGGCCGCGCGCCGCGGGCTGATCGAGGGCCGGGTGGGGCTCGGCACCTATGTCAGGATTATCCCGCCGCCGCGCGCGGCCGCCACCGCCGGCGGCCTGATCGACATGAGCATGAACCTGCCGCCGTGCTTCGACGACCCCGCGCTGGCGGCGCGCCTCTGGCGGGATGTCACGGCGCTCGGGGCGGAGGCCGGGCTCGAC
>NZ_AFPR01000378.1:0-1261 GCF_000219295.1 Acidiphilium sp. PM | reverse complement strand
GAGCGGTTTTCCCTGCTCGATCTGCAACGCTGCATTGAAGCCATCGGCGGCCAGCCCCTGCACAAGCAGAATTTCCGGCGCCTCATCGAAAGCCAGAACCTGCTGGAAGAAACCGGAGACTTCGCGAATGGCCCCGGCCGCCCGGCCAAGCTGTTCCGCTTCCGCAGCGCCATCCGCGACGAACGGGCGATGACCGGCAGCCGCCCGCCGCTCTCCAGACCTTGACCCCATTATACTCACATCCACTATAAGAGGCGTCGAACCGGTCGATTTTCGCCCGGAAAACCGCTCATAATATGCTCATATCGAGCATAAGGATGTGGCCATGACCCTCGCCGCCGCCCCTATTCCCGCGCCGCTCGCGGCGCATGTCCCGCCCGCCGAATGGGCGCTGATGCAGGAGGACATCACGGCGATCCGCGACCTCAAGCAGGCGCGCGACGCGATCATCCTCGCCCACAACTACCAGACGCCCGACATCTATCACGGCGTCGCCGACATCGTGGGCGACAGCCTCGCCCTCGCCCGCGAGGCGATGTCGGCGCGCGCTTCGGTGATCGTCGTCGCCGGCGTGCATTTCATGGCCGAGACCGCGAAGCTGCTGAACCCGGACAAGACGGTGCTGATCCCCGATTCCCGCGCCGGCTGCTCGCTCGCCGAAAGCATCACCGCCGCCGATGTCCGCAGCCTGCGTGCCCGGCATCCGGGCCTGCCGGTGATCGCCTATGTCAACACCTCCGCCGCGGTGAAGGCCGAGGTGGATTACTGCTGCACCTCCGCCAACGCCCGCAAGGTGGTCGAGCACGCCGCCCGCGCCGCCGGGACCGACGCGGTGATCATGCTGCCGGACCGCTTCCTCGCCGCCAACACCGCGCGCGAGACCGCCATCCGCATCATCGCCTGGGATGGCGCCTGCGAGGTGCACGAGCGCTTCACCGCCGCCGACATCGCGCAGGTGCGCCGGCAACATGACGGGGTCGCCGTCCTCGCCCATCCGGAATGCCCGGAGGAGGTGGTCGCCGCCGCCGATTTCGCCGGCTCCACCGCCGCCCTCGCCGACTACATCGCGCGCCACCGCCCCGCCCGCGCCGCGCTGATCACCGAATGCTCGATGGCCGACAACATCGCCGCCGCCAGCCCGGGAACCACCTTCGTCAAGCCCTGCAATCTCTGCCCGCACATGAAGCGCATCACCCTGGCCGGCATTCGCCGCGCGCTGGAAACCATGACCGAACCGGTGACGATCGACCCCGCCCTCGCC
>NZ_AFPR01000379.1:0-672 GCF_000219295.1 Acidiphilium sp. PM | reverse complement strand
ATCACTGGGCCGCCGATGACGCCCCCGGCGCCGACTATCCGGCGGCCCTGGCCTGGGCCCGCAAGGCGGCGGACTCCGGCTCGGCGGACGGCCAGTCCCTGCTCGGCTTCATCCTCGCCAACGGCCCCGAGGGCATTCTCGACCGCGACGCCGCGCTCGACTGGTACCGCAAATCCGCCGCGCAGGACTGGCCGCAGGGCCATCTCGGCCTCGGCATGCTGCTGATGTCCCGCGCCGACACGGCGGAAAAGACGATCGAGGCGATGGCCCCGATCGAGCGCGCCGCCGAGGCCGGCCTGCCCACCGCGCATTTCCTGCTCGGCGTCATCCACGAGCAGGCGGTCGGCGTCCTGCCCGATCCGTCGCGCGCCCTGATGCACTACCGCAAGGCGGCGATCCACGGCATCCGCAACGCCCAGGCGAAGCTCGGCGCCATGCTGCTCGCCGGCAGCGGCTGCGCGCCGGACCCGGTCGAGGGCGAATCCTGGCTCCGCCGCGCCGCCGTCGCCGGCGATCCCGAGGCCGCCGCCCTGGTCGGCGATCTCTACGCCCGCGGCGGCGACCTGCCGCCGAACTACGCCGAGGCGGCGATCTGGTTCCGCGCCGCGGCCGAGGCCGGCCACCGCACCGCCGCCCGCGCCCTCGGCATGCTCTACCTCACCGGCGCCGGCG
>NZ_AFPR01000380.1:0-734 GCF_000219295.1 Acidiphilium sp. PM | reverse complement strand
GCATGCCCGGCGTCCGGCTCCGCCCAGCGGCTGCCCTCCAGCCGGTAAGTGCCGCGCGGGTCGTTCACCGGCACCAGATCGTATTTCACAAGGCCAGCGCTGTCCGCGTCCATGAAGCTCATGTTGCCGGACCAGCCGGTGGTCACCACCGGGCGGCCGAGCAGCATCGCGGTGGCCGGGATGAGGCCGAACCCCTCGGCGCGATGCAGCGACATCACGATGTCGCTCGCCGCGATGAGGCCGCGCAGGGCGGGCTCGGGAATGGTCTCGTCGATCACCCGGATGTTCGGCGCATCCGCGACCATCGCCCGGATCTCCGCGAGGTCCTCGGGATACAGCGAGGTGCCGGACAGTTTGAGCACCAGCATCCGGTCGCGGCGGTCGCCGAAGGCGGCGCGGAAGGCGCGGATGGCGCCCTCGGGGTTCTTGCGCACGCGGCTGGACGCGAGATTGAACACGACCAGCACCACCAGCGCGCCGTCGGGCAGGCCGAAATCGGCGCGTCCGCCCTCGACCGGGCGCGGTGGCAGGGCGGCGAGCGGATAGGGCACGACGCGCACGCGGCCCGGCGCCAGGGGCTCGAACGCCTCGGCGCAGAAGGCGGACGGCGCCCAGATCTCGTGGACGAATTTCGCCCCCACGTGCCAGGCGGCCGGCACCGCCGGCAGTTCCCACACGAAGAGACCGATGACCCGGCGGCCCCGCATCAGCGCGCGCGGCCAGCGGGCGAGGCC
>NZ_AFPR01000381.1:0-559 GCF_000219295.1 Acidiphilium sp. PM | reverse complement strand
TGACGTGCCGGATTATGGCGCGATCTGGTATCCGCGGGTCGGGCCCGGCTGGGCGCCGTACCGGCACGGGCACTGGGCCTATGTGCCGCCCTGGGGCTGGACCTGGATCGACGACGCGCCCTGGGGCTTCGCGCCGTTCCATTACGGCCGCTGGCTGCACAGGCATGGACGCTGGGGCTGGCTGCCCGCGCCGGTGCCGGTGCCGCCGCGCGCCCCGCCGGTCTACGCGCCGGCGCTGGTCGCGTTCTTCAACGTGGCGCCGGGGATTTCGGTGGGGGTGGGGCTGAACGGCGGCGCGGTCGGCTGGGTGCCGCTGGCGCCGGGCGAGCCCTTTCTGCCGTGGTACAGCTGCCCGCCCGCCTATGTGGAACGGCTGAACCGGTTCGACGTGCGGGACCCGGCGCGGTATCGCGACCCGCGCGCGCCGGGCTTCGCGGCGGAGCGCCATCCGGCGCGGCTGGCGAACCGGATGGCGGCGACGCTGATCGGGCCCGAGGCGCTGCGGCGGGGCGACGCGGTGGGGCGGTTCGGACATCCGGCGCCGGAACGCGCGCTGGCG
>NZ_AFPR01000382.1:0-3437 GCF_000219295.1 Acidiphilium sp. PM | reverse complement strand
TCATCGTCGAATACTGAGCGGAGCCATCCAGATGAGCGCAACCACGACACCGGCCAGCCGGATCTGGCAGGCCGCCTCGGCACGGCTGATCGAGATCGAGGGGTTCATTCCGACCCCGCGCGGGATCGCGCTGCTGCCGCCGCGGCCGCTGGCCTGGCCGGAAAAGGATCCGGGCGATACGCTTGACTACACCTTCGACGTGGCACCCGCCTCGCGGGCAGCCCGGGCGATGCGATCGCCACCGTTTCGGCCACGGTGAGCCCGGACAATCCGGGCGATGTCACCATCGCCTCGACGGCGATCGATGGCACCCGCGCCGTGCTGTGGCTCGCCGGCGGGCAGCCGGGCACGACCTATACGGTCACGGTTTCCATCACCACGCTGGCCGGACGGAATCTCGCGCGGAGCATCGCCCTGCCGGTCGTTTCGCTGGCGTCGGTGCCGGCGCCGGCGAGCGCGATCACGACACCGGGCGGCGCGCCGATCACCAGCCCGTTCGGCCAGCCCATCACCGCGAACTGAGGAGGCGGCATGCCAACCATCGGACAATTGCCGGCGGCGAATTCGGTTTCGGATAGCGACGAACTGCCGCTCTACCAGGCCGGACAGACCGTGGCGGCGACGCGCGCGCAGTTTCTGGCCGGCATGCAGCAGCAGCTTGCCCTGCCGCAGGGCACGCTGCTCGGCGGTGTCGGGCCCGGAACGGCGGCGCCGGTGCCGATCACCATCGGCGCCAATCTCTCGCTCAGCGGCACGACGCTGGCCGCCGCCGCGGCGCCCTTCGAAATTGCGGCATTGCCCGCAGGGGCGGCGCCCGCCGCTGGCGACGCCGTGCCGCTCGGGCAGGGCGGGGCGAATGTCGCGCTCGCCTATGGCGCGTTCATGAGCGGGATCTCGACCCTGCCCGGCGTGCAGGCGGGCGGGTTCGAGGCGGTCGCGGCCGGGGCGAGCGCGGTGCGCTCGATTGCCGAGCTGGCGGCCAATGCCGTCGCGATCGAGGATTTCGGCGCGAAGGGCGATGGCGTGACCGACGACGCGCCGGCGCTGCGCGCGGCCCTTGCCGCCGGCAGTCCGGTCAGGTTCGGGCCGAAGACCTACCGGATCGACGGCGAATGCGACATCAGCGGCACCGCCGCGACGCTGATCGGCGTGCCGGGGCAGACGGTGCTGACGCGCGGCGCGCAGAGCGTGGCCGGGACATCGAGCCAGGCGGCGTGGATCAGCGTGAGTGCTGCGACATTCAATGCCGATGGCATCATCTTCGACGCCAATGCCGCGATCACCGCACAGACCTGGGGGGTGGTGATCCAGGCGGGCTGCACGGCCTCGAACATCACGCGCTCGCTGTTCCGCAACGCCAAGGGATCGATCTATGGCTGGGGTCTCGCGATCGCGCCGAGCGATCCGACGGTGACCAGGCATCATGTGCATGATTGCGAGTTCACCGCGAACGCGGTGGACGGGCTCTGGGTCGCGGCGACGGATGCCGTGGCGGTGACAAGCTGCCGGGCGCACGACAACGCGCGCAACGGCATCTATGTCGACAACCAGGATCCGACGCTGACGCTGAAGATCCGCGATGTGCAGGTGGTCGGCAACACGTGCTGGAACAACCAGACCGGCATCGTGATCGGCAATTTCAACCAGACGAACCGCGAGCCGCCCACCTATGGCAATGCCAATCCGGACGTGCTGGGCGCGCTGGTCGCGCAGAACTGCGCCTTTTCCAACAGCGGCTACGGCATTTCGATTTCGGGGCGGAACATCCTGGTGACCGGGAACCTGCTCGTCGACAACGGGCCGGCCGGCGGCGGGATGCTGGTGAACACCGGGTATTGCCGCGTCGCCAACAACATGATCATCAATTCCGGCGGGTTCGGCATCGATGCCGGCGGGTCGATCCATGTCGAGCTGAGCGGCAATTACTGCGACGGGCAGACGATCGGCATCGGCATCGGCGGCAGCCAGAACTGCACGGTGCGCGGCAATTTCATCCAGGACTGCACCACGGGCATCATGGCGCTCAACGTCGAATCCGACGGGCGGGGCACGAATTTCGGCATTTCCTGCAACAATCTCGAGATTGCCGGGAACAGGATCAATTACGGCGCCGGCGGCTATGGCATCGTCCTGCAGGATGCGCCGCAGCTCGTCGTGGTGCGGGACAACATCGTCTCGTCCGGCACGTCGGGCGACCCGCTGAACGCGCTGGTTCCCTACACGGATTCGGTGGTGCTGCGGAACAATATCGTGAATTTCGACGATACCTTCGCGGTGAATCCGGTGGCCGCGAACGGGGTGAACACGCTGGTCTATCCCGATCTGCTCGACCGCGTGACGGTGTCGCAGAGCACGGGGGCGGTGCAGTCGATCATCAGCGCGACGGCGCAGCGCACCGAGGGCATGATCACCTACATCAAGGTGACCAATGGCGGGTCGAACTACACCAATGCCACGGTGTCGATCAGCGGGACGGGCAGTGGCGCGGCGGCGAGCGCGTGGATCGCCAACGGCGCGGTCATCGGTGTCTACATCACCGCGCGCGGCAGCGGGTACGGACCCGGCACCCAGGTGAGCATCACCGGGGATGGCACCGGCGCGACCGCGACCGTGCAGGTCGGCCTGCCGGTGCTGGAGGGGCGGCGGCTGGAAATCGACTGTCTGGCGCCGGTGAGCTTCGCTTCTGCCGGCAGCGCGCCGGCGCAGGAGAACTGGACCGGCGCGCCGCTGACCGTGCCGGCCGGCGCGACGATCGAGTGGCGGGGCCATGCCGGGGCCTGGCAGGCGGCGCGGTTCATCCAGTCGGACTATCTTGTGCCGGCCGCGGACGGCAGCGTCACGCTCGGCAGCCAGGCGGGCGATGTGCGGCTCGGGCCCGCCGCGGGTGGCGCGGTGCGGCTGATATCGCCGACCGAGCCGACCGGGTGTGTGGTGCTGATCGGGCGGGGTTCGCCGCTCGGCGTGGTGAGCGCGCCGCCCGGATCGAGCTATCGCAACCTCGACGGCGGCGCCGGGGCAACCTTCTGGATCAAGCAGACCGCGACCGACGCGACCGGCTGGGTCGCGATCGCCTGAGGCAGCGCGAGAGGACATTCCCGAACCATGACGACGATACCGCAACTGCCCACCGCCGCGAGCGTGGGGCCGACCGACCTGTTGCCGCTGTCGCAGAACGGCGTGCTCTATGCCGCGAGCGTGCAGCAGGTGACCGCCGGGCTGCAGCAGGAGATCAGCCTGCCGACCGGTGGCCTGCTCGGGCGCAACAGCGCCGGGGCGGGAACGCCCGAAGCGGTGGCACCCGGCACCGGCCTTGCGCTCGGCGGCGGCACGCTTTCGGCGACCGGCACCGATCATCTCGGCTTTCCGGTGCTTGGCACGTTGTCGACCGCCGACGAGGTGGTGGTGAACGCGCAAGGGGCACCGGGACGGCTGCCGGT
>NZ_AFPR01000383.1:0-711 GCF_000219295.1 Acidiphilium sp. PM | reverse complement strand
AAGACCGGCAAGGCGACGGAGACGTACGAGGCGAGAACGGATCACGCCGGGCTGGATGCCGCAGCGCGGCTGCCCCGCGGCTTACATCCAGTTTGTGATTCGGTAATGTTTCCCGGTCTCGCTTGACCGGCGGGCCGGTACCATGATCCTCCGCTTCGTGCATGACCGGACCGATGCGATGACGCAACCCTGCCTGGCCATCCTGCTGGTCGAGGACGACGAGCTGACCGCCAATCTCGTGCGCGCCGCGCTCGGCGCCGAGGGGCATCTCGTCGCCGTCGCCGCCGATGGCCGGGACGGCCTGCTGCGCGCCGCCGCCGGCCATGAGGGCCGGGCCTGGGACCTGCTGATCGTCGACCGCATGCTGCCGGGCCTCGACGGTCTCGCCCTGGTCCGCACCCTGCGCGGCGCCGGCCTGACCATGCCGGCGCTGTTCCTCACCGCCCTCGGCGGCATCGACGACCGGGTCGAGGGCCTGCGCGCCGGCGGCGACGACTATCTCGTCAAGCCCTTCGCCGCCGCCGAACTGGCCGCCCGCGTCGCCGCCCTGGCCCGGCGCGGCGAGATGCGCCCCTCCGGGCCGGTGCTCCGGGTCGAGGATCTCGAACTCGACCGGCTCACCCGCGCCGTCACCCGCGCCGGCCGGCGCATCGACCTCAAGCCCCGCGAATACGAGGTGCTGGAATACCTGATGCGCCATGCCGGCCGCGT
>NZ_AFPR01000384.1:0-1116 GCF_000219295.1 Acidiphilium sp. PM | reverse complement strand
GGCGAGCGCGCCGGGGCGGAGCGGCGTCATCGCAAGGCGGTCGTCAGGCGAGCTTGCCGACCGCGGCTTCCAGCGTGCTCCACGCCTCGTCGCCGAAGCGCTTCTTCCACTCGGCATAGAAGCCGGCCTTCTGCAGGGCGGCGCGGAAGGGGGCGGCATTCGTGTCGTTGAACTTCAGGCCCTGGCCTGAGAGCTTGCCGCGCAGGGAATCGTTGAGCTTCGCGACATCGGCGCGCTCCTTCACCGCGGCGCCGTTGATCTCGTCCTCGACGATGGCGCGCAGCTTCGGCGGCAGCTTCTCGAACGCCTTCGGGTTGGCGAGGAACCAGAACCCGTCCCACATGTGGTTGGTCATCGAGCAGTATTTCTGCACCTCGTAGAGCTTCGCCGTCTCGATCACCGCGAGCGGGTTTTCCTGCGCGTCGACGAGATGGGTCTGCAGGGCGGAGTAGACCTCGTTGAAATTGATCGAGGTCGGCACCGCGCCGAAATCCTTGAACAGCGAGGTCCAGAGCGCGGCGACCGGCACGCGGATCTTGAGCCCCTTGAAATCGGCCGGCTGCATGATCGGGTGGGTGCCGGTGGTGGTCTGGCGGAAGCCGTTGTCAAAGATCCGGTCGAAGGCGGTGAGGCCATGCGCGGCGATGCGGCCGCGGATATGGGCGCCGAGCTTGCCGTCCATCGCCGACCAGACCTGATGGTAGTCCTTGAAGGCGAAGCCGACGCCGGAAATCGCCGCGTCGGGCACCAGGGTCGACAGGATCAGGCCGGAGAGGGTGAAGAACTGCACGGCACCGCTGCGCAGCTGGCTGAGCGTTTCGGTATCCGAGCCGAGCGCGCTGTTCGGGAACAGCATGATGCGCAGCTGGCCGCCGCTGCGGTGCTCGATGTTGCGGATCGCCTCGGAGAGGCGGACGTTGAGCGGATGGGTCGCCGGCAGGTTGGTGGCCAGCCGGTAGCGCAGCACCGCCGCCTCGGCGCGGCCGCCGATGGTGAACAGGGGCAGGGCGGCCGCCGAAAGCCCGAGCTGGCGTCGCGTGATGGTCATGGTCAGGTTTCCTCCCGTTTTGCTGCGCCGGTTGTAAATTAAACGCGATCGTTTGCAACGGAAATGAA
>NZ_AFPR01000385.1:0-819 GCF_000219295.1 Acidiphilium sp. PM | reverse complement strand
CCGGCCAACGCCCAAGCGCGCCGCGTCCCCGCCGCGCTCTGCCTCTGGGGCAGGCTGTTCGACGAGGCGCCGATGCTCGCCCTCGGCCACGCCCTCGCCCGGCGCTGCGCGCTCGACCTCCGCCCGCCGCACGGCCTGACCGGCGCCACGTAAGGACAAACGCGCCGCATGACCCGGACCAATCCCCCCGCCGAAGACCCCGACCTCGCCGGCGACATCGCCGCGATCCGCCCGAGCGGCCTGTTCGACCCCGGCCATTACGCGCTGCAGGCGCAGGACATGCCGGCCGGCACCGACCCGCTCACCGATTTCTGCCGCCGCGGCTGGCGCGCCGGGCATCGCCCCAACCCCTATTTCGACCCCGCCTTCTACCTCGCCCGCAACCCCGACATCGCCGCCTCCGGCGCCAACCCGCTGCGCCACTACATCGATTTCGGCGACCGCGAGGGCCGCGACCCCTCGCCGCTGTTCCACGCCGGCTGGTATCGCGAGACCTACGGCATCCCCGATGGCGCCAACGCGCTGGCCGATTTCCTCTCCCGCCGCCGCACCGGCAAGGTCAGCCCGGTCCCGCTGTTCGACCCGCAATGGTATCTCGACAACAACCCCGACGTCGCCGCCGCCGGCAGCGATCCGTTCGAGCATTTCTGCGCCTTCGGCGCCGCCGAGCGGCGCGACCCGAGCCCGGATTTCGACATCGGCTTCTACGCCGCCCGCTATGCCGACGAGATCGCCGGCGGCAATCCGTTCCTGCACTATCTCGCCCATCGCGGCGGCGGCTTCCACCCGCGCCGGCCGGCCGGCGAGCGGCTGATCGCC
>NZ_AFPR01000386.1:0-735 GCF_000219295.1 Acidiphilium sp. PM | reverse complement strand
CGGCAGCGCGCCGACGCCGAAGGGCGCGGCGAGGAGATCGACCCCGGCGAGGAGGTCGCGCATCGCCATCATGCCGCGGCGGCGCAGCCGGTCGAGCTGGATGTGGTCGACCGCCGAGAGGAAGCGGGCGAGGCGGAACTGGTTGGGCCAGGCGGCTTCGTCCTGGCGGGCGAGCAGGTCGTCGGCGCCGGAGAGGGTGAGCGGCTCGAAGCTCGCCGCCGCCTCGGCCATCAGCAGGGAGACCAGGCTTTCCCAAGGCAGCGCGGGCAGTTCGACCGGCACCGGGACGACGCCGAGGGCGCGGCAATGCTCGATCGCGGCGCGGGCGGCTTCCGCCGAGGGGTCGGCGAAATCGGCCGCCAGGATGCCGAGCCGCAGGCCTTCGGGGTCGCGCCCGGCATCGCCGCCGAAGGGGATGTCGAGGCTGGAGGGATCGTCGGGGTCGGCGCCGTTGAGGATGGCGAGGATCAGCGCGGCGTCGCCGGCATCGCGGCAGAGCGGGCCGAGACGGTCGAGGCTCGGGCAGAGCGGCATCGTGCCGGTGCGGGCGATGCGGCCGAAGCTCGGGCGCAGGCCGACGGCGCCGCAGCGCGCGGCGGGGGCGACGATCGAGCCCAGGGTTTCGGTGCCGAGGGCGAAACCGCAGAGCCCGGCGGCGGCGGCGGCGGCGGAACCGGCGGAGGAGCCGGAGGCGCCTTCCTCCGTGTTCCACGGGTTGCGGGTGCGCCCGCCATG
>NZ_AFPR01000387.1:0-751 GCF_000219295.1 Acidiphilium sp. PM | reverse complement strand
GCGAGGCGGCGCGGATCGCCGCCCAGCGCGCCCACATGCAGGCCTTCGTCGACCGCTTCCGCGCCCAGGCGACCAAGGCGCGGCAGGCGCAGTCCCGCCTCAAGGCGCTGGCGCGGATGCCGGTGATCGACACGATCGTCGAGGACGCGCCGACGCGGTTCAGTTTCCCGGAACCGCGGCCGCTCTCGCCGCCGCTGCTCGCCCTCGACCGCGCGACGCTGGGTTATGACGGCAAGCCGGTGCTGCGCGAGGTGTCGCTGCGGATCGACATGGAGGACCGGATCGCCCTGCTCGGCGCCAATGGCAACGGCAAGTCGACCCTGGCCAAGGCGCTGGCCGGGCGGCTGGAGCCGATGGCGGGGACATCGTTCCGCACGAGGGGCATCACCGTCGGCTATTTCGCGCAGCACCAGGAGGACGATCTCGACCTCGCGGACACGCCGCTCGGCCATCTCGCCCGCGCGTTGCCGAAGGCGACGGTGACGGAGCTGCGCGCCCAGGCCGCGCGGTTCGGCCTCGACGCCGACCGGGTGGAGACGGTGGTCGGCCAGCTTTCCGGCGGCGAGAAGGCGCGGCTGCTGCTCGCCCTCGCCACGCGCGACGCGCCGCAGGTGCTGATCCTCGACGAGCCGACCAACCATCTCGACATCGATGCCCGCGAGGCGCTGGTGCGCGCGATCACCGATTTCGCCGGCGCGGTGGTGCTGGTGACCCATGACACGCACCTGCTCGACCTCGTGGCCGACCGGCT
>NZ_AFPR01000388.1:0-869 GCF_000219295.1 Acidiphilium sp. PM | reverse complement strand
GAAACGGAATCGGGGGAAGATCGGTGTCCATCGGCGTTCTCTAGCCGGTCGGGCCCGCCGCGGCGAGGGGTTGCGCGCCGAACTCCGGCACCAGCCTTGCCAGCGCCGCGAGCGCGGCCGCCGCCTCGCCGCGCTGGATCAGGGCGGCCAGCTCGTCGAAGGCGCGGCCGACCAGGGCGGCGTCGGCCACGCGGGGGGCGGCCATCAGCAGGCCGGGAAACCCGGTCTCGATCGGCCGTTCGGCGCCGTGGAACAGCTCCTCGAACAGCTTTTCTCCCGGCCTGAGCCCGGTGAAGCGGATCGGGATGTCGAGATCGGGCCTGAGCCCGGCGAGGCGGATCATCTGCCGCGCGAGATCGACGATCTTCACCGGCTCGCCCATGTCGAGCACGAAGATCCCGCCTTGTGCGACCGGCAGCGCCGCGTCCGAGCGGCCGACCACGGCGGCCTGCAGCACGAGCGAGACCGCCTCGCGCACCGTCATGAAATAACGCCGCATGTCGGGATGCGTTACCGTCAGCGGCCCGCCGCGGGCGAGCTGGCGGCGGAACAGCGGCACCACCGAGCCGGTCGAACCCAGCACGTTGCCGAACCGCACGGTGACGATGCGCATCCCCGCCTGCCGCCGCGCCGCGACGTCGAGCCCCTGGGCATACATCTCCGCCAGCCGCTTCGACGCGCCCATCACCGAGGACGGGTTCACCGCCTTGTCGGTCGAGATCAGCACCATCAGCCCGGCGCCGGCGGCGCGGGCGGCATCGGCCACGTTGCGGGTGCCGAGCGCGTTGGTGGCGATGCCCTCCAGCGGATTGGCCTCGACGATCGGCACATGCTTCAGCGCCGCCGCGTGGAACACGAGGTCCGGCCGC
>NZ_AFPR01000389.1:0-718 GCF_000219295.1 Acidiphilium sp. PM | reverse complement strand
ACCGCCGGCGCCGCCGGCGGGACCTGAGACCGGCCCATGCTGTTGTCCGCCATCGTCCGTGCCGCGCTGCGCTACCGGCTCGTCGTCGTGCTGCTGGTGGGCGGGCTCGCGGCGATCCAGATCGCGCGGCTGCCCGGCGCCCGCTACGACGTATTTCCCGAATTCACCGCGCCGACGGTGGTGATCGAGACCGCCACACCCGGCTTCAGCGCGTTGCAGACCGAACAGCTTGTCACCGACCGGCTGGAGCGCCGCCTCACCGGCCTGCCCGGCCTCGCGCGGATGCGCTCGACCTCGGAGGCCGGGCTGTCGGTGGTGCATCTGGTGTTCCACGGCGGCACCGATCCCTTCGGCGACCGCCAGCGCGTCGCCGGGCGGCTGGCCGAACTCGGCGGCGCGCTGCCGGCGGGGATCGTGCCCCGGCTCGCGCCGATGCAGTCCTCCACCGGCACGGCGCTGGAAATCGGGCTCTACCCCACCGGGCACATGTCGCTGGAGCGGCTGACGGCGATCGCCGAGACCGAGGTGCGGCCGGCGCTGCTGGCGGTGCCGGGGGTGGCGAATATCGTGATGTTCGGCGCGCGGCCCCCGCAATTCGACGTCGCCGTGCGGCCGCGCCGCCTGCTGGCCACCGGCTTCACCCTGGCGGCGGTGGCGCGGGCGGCGCATGCGGCGAGCGCCGTGCTCGGCGCCGGGTTCATCGACAGCGGCGCCCAGC
>NZ_AFPR01000390.1:0-717 GCF_000219295.1 Acidiphilium sp. PM | reverse complement strand
ATGCTGTTCACCCTGCTGGGCCGCCTCATGGTCAGGACCGTAGTCGCTTCGCCGGCCACTCCGACCTGACAAAACGGATTACACCGAAAGACGCATCGGGGACTTGATCTGGATCAGCGCACGCATGCCGGATTGCGAATATTTGTGCCGTCAGCGGACGCTTCCTCATCGTGAGGCGGCGGAACAGTCAAGGCGCCCGAACATGCGTGCACGGCCCCGAAGCGGGTGGCGTATCATTGCCGGACTTCTTCTCGCCGCGCCGTTAGCGGCATCCGGCCTCGCCGCGGCGCAGACCACGACCCCGCATCGCGGCGCGCCCTCCGGCGATGTCTATCCCCGCGCCGCCGCCTGGTGCTCGAATTTCCGCCTCGGCGCGCTCTCCGCGAAAACCCGGATGGACGCCGCCAACCTCCAGCGCCTGCGCGCCGCGCAGGAGGAACTCGCCCCCGGCTTCACCGCCGGCGGCGCGCGCACCGGTCTCGATCTTCTCGCCGGCTATCAGGAGCAGCTCGAACGGCGCCATCCCGATATCGGCCTGGCATCGACCTATCTCGCGATGGTCAGCACCGTGCCGGTCACCACCGACGCGCTCCGCCGCGTCAACGCGCTGCTCTGCGTCAGCACGACGCGCGCGACCGCCGCACAGATCGCCGCCACCGCCGAGGCCGCGCGCCTCGACCTCGCGCGCTAGCCGGATGACGCCAATGGAGCCGGACA
>NZ_AFPR01000391.1:0-691 GCF_000219295.1 Acidiphilium sp. PM | reverse complement strand
CGCGCGACCGGCTCGTCGCCCTCGTTGCGATCGAGATAGGCGTTGCCTTCCCAGGCAAGTTCGGGCGCGGTGAAGGCGACGCGGATGCGCGCGCAGGGGGCGAGCGGCTGCCAGCGGTGCCGGCCCGCCGCATCGAGCTTGTAGGTGGTCGGCTCGATGGCGTGGGGGGTGAGGCGGAGCGTGCCGCGCACCCGGCGCGGCAGCGGGTTCGACCATTCGGCGATCTCGGCGGCAAGCCCGCCTTCATCGACGGCGAGCCGGCTCGGGCCGATGGCGAGGCTGTCGGCCTCGGCCCGCAGGCTGTGGCGGCGGCGCTCGGTCATGGTCCAGCGATTGCCGCGCGGGCCGTAGAGGGCGAGGTTGATGGCGACGAAATCCTCAGGTGCGGCCCTGCCGGGGGCGAGGCGACGGGCGGCGGCGTAATAGGGAGAGAACACCGAGCCGATGAAGGCGATCAGGGTGAGCGCGTGGCGCCCGTCATCGCTCAGCGCGTCGACATACCACCAGGCATAGCCGCCGCGCGGGACCGTGCGGTCGAAGCGGATCATTCGGTATCCGCCATGATCGCGGCGGCGGCGAAACTGCCGGAGAGCGCGGCCATCGGCAGGCCTGGGCCGGGATGCGCCGA
Source organism: Acidiphilium sp. PM (assembly GCF_000219295.1). Classification (NCBI taxonomy): domain Bacteria; kingdom Pseudomonadati; phylum Pseudomonadota; class Alphaproteobacteria; order Acetobacterales; family Acidocellaceae; genus Acidiphilium; species Acidiphilium sp. PM. The sequence goes on along the minus strand of NZ_AFPR01000391.1, from coordinate 63 downwards.
GCCGCCGGCGAGGTAGAATCCCGGCAGCGCGGTGCGCGCCCGCGGCCGGGCAAAGGGGTCGCG
>NZ_AFPR01000392.1:0-1232 GCF_000219295.1 Acidiphilium sp. PM | reverse complement strand
CTCCGCCCCAGCATCCTCCACCTCGCCCGCCACCTCGTGGCCGAGCACCATCGGCTCGGCCAGCCGCACCGGGCCGAACCCGCCATGGCGCATGTAATGCAGGTCGGAACCGCAGATCCCGCCCCGCCGCACCCGTACGCGCACCTCGTCCGGCCCGGGCGGCGGCGCCGGCCGGTCCTCGATCCTGAGATCGCCCGCGGCGTGGATCACGATCGCTGTCATGGTGATTTCCTCCTTGAGCGGTGGCCCGACTTCGTGTTACGCCATCCTGTGTTACCGCTAACATGCGCCGGTTCCCGCACTTCGGCAACCATCCGGCGCCAGCCGGCGGAGCAAAAAATGCCGGCATCCGCCGGCGGAGCAAAAAAATGACCGGCGCGGACCGGTCGAGGGATGGATACGTGGGACTGACTCTGTTCGACCTTTCGGGCCGCAGGGCCCTGATCACCGGCGGGCGCAGCGGCATCGGCCGCGCCATCGCCACCGGGCTCGCCGAGGCCGGGGCGACGGTCATCCTGAACGCGCGCGATGCCGGCCGGCTGGAGGCCGCCGTCGCCGAATTGCGCGCCCTCGGGCTCGACGCCCACGCCGCCTGTTTCGACGTCACCGACGCCGACGCTACCGCCGCCGCCATCGAGCGCATCGAGGCCGACGGGCCGATCGACATCCTGGTCAACAATGCCGGCCTGCAGCACCGCGCCCTGGCGGCGGATTTCCCGCTCGACGCCTTCGACCGCATCATGGCGCTCAACGTGCGCGCCGCCTTCGTGATGGCGCAGGCGGTCGGCCGGCGGATGCTCGCCCGCAACCGCGGCAAGATCATCAACATCGCCTCGGTGCAGAGCGAGCTGGGCCGCGCCTCGATCACCCCCTACACGATGAGCAAGGGCGCGGTCCGCCAGCTCACCCGCGGCCTCTGCGCCGAATGGGGCGGGCGGAACATCCAGGTCAACGCCATCGCCCCCGGCTATTTCCGCACCGAGCTGACCGCGGCCCTCACCGAAGATGCCGAGTTCTCCGCCTGGCTCGCCGCGCGCACCCCCGCCGGCCGCTGGGGCGAGCCGGACGAGCTGAAGGGCGCCGCGATCTTCCTCGCCAGCGCCGCGGCGGATTTCGTCAACGGCCAGATGATCTTCGTCGATGGCGGGCTGACGAGCGTCGTATGACCGCGATCGGGCTGATCGGCGCGGGGGTGATGGGCGGCGCGATCGCCCGCCGCCTGCTCGCCGCCG
>NZ_AFPR01000393.1:0-749 GCF_000219295.1 Acidiphilium sp. PM | reverse complement strand
CAACGGCGTGCTCACGGTCCGCCCGATCAGCGGCGAGCTGCCCGGCGGCCCGGTCTCCGGCACGCTGATGGTCGACGCCGCGGCAAATCCGCCGAGCGTGCGCCTCATCGAACAGGCGCCGGCCTTCCGCCTCGGCCCGCTGCTCCGCCTGCTCGGCCAGCCCGGCTCGGCCTCGGCGACGGTGCAGCTCTACGCCGATCTCGGCGGCGCCGGCTCCACCGCGCATGACATCGCCTCGACCCTGAACGGCTCGCTCGGCGTCTCGACGGTGAACGGCGAGATCGACGGCGCGCTGCTCGACCGGCTGCTGACCGCCGCCGGCCTGCCCGCCGGCGTCGCCGGCGCCCAGGGCCCGGTGCAGCTGCGCTGCTTCGCCACGCGGATCGACGCCCATGCCGGCCTCGCCAGCATCCGCGCGCTGACGCTCGATTCCAGCCGGCTGTTCATGACCGGCGGCGGCACCGTCAACCTCGCGACCGAGGGGCTCAACGTCGTGCTCCGGCCGCAGACCGATCTCGGCGGCGGCGCCACGCCGATCCCCTTCGCGGTCACCGGCACGCTGGCGCATCCGGCCACCGGCATCGCCCCGCCCGGCGACTATGCCCAGGCGATCGCCGCCGCCGGCCAGAAGATGGGCGGCGGGCAGACCCTGTTCGGCCAGATCACCCGCCAGCTCGGCCTGGCGCCGCGCTCCGCCGCGCCGCAGAGCTGCGCCTCGGCCCTGGCTCTCGCGCGGATGGGCCATCCCG
>NZ_AFPR01000394.1:0-651 GCF_000219295.1 Acidiphilium sp. PM | reverse complement strand
CACCGCCCTGTTCGGCGTCTACCCCTATGTCTGCCTCGCCGTGCTGCTGGTCGGCAGCCTGATCCGCTTCGATCACGGCGCCTACACCTGGAAGAGCGACTCCTCGCAGCTGCTGCGCCGCAAGCGCCTGCGCCTCGGCTCCAACCTCTTCCATTACGGCGTGCTCACCGTGGTCGGCGGCCATTTCGTCGGCTTCCTGATGCCGGACTGGGCGGTCTCCTGGCTGATCAGCCCGGCGCAGCACGAATTGCTGGCGATGGCGGTCGGCGGGCTGGCCGGAATCATCGCCATCATCGGCCTGTCCATCCTCATCCACCGCCGCCTGACCGACACGCGCATCCGCGCCACCAGCCGCAAGCGCGACATCGCGATCGTGCTGATGCTCTGGTGCCAGCTCGCCCTCGGCCTGCTCACCGTGCCGGTCTCCGCCCTGCACATGAGCGGCGGGCTGTTCGAGCAGCTGGTCGGCTACGTCAAGGGCGTCGTCACCTTCCAGCCCGACGTCGCGCAACTGCTGGTCGGCACGCCGCTGGTCTACCGCCTGCACATCCTGCTCGGCTTCACCATCTTCCTGGTCTCGCCCTTCACCCGGATGGTCCATGTCTGGAGCGCGCCGGTCTGGTATCTCGGCCGCCGCGGCTACCAGATCGT
>NZ_AFPR01000395.1:0-1340 GCF_000219295.1 Acidiphilium sp. PM | reverse complement strand
GCCTCGCCCTGGCCGGTCACCCGCGAGGCGGTGCGCGCCCGCTACAAGGAGCTGGCCAAGCGCCACCACCCGGACGCCAATGGCGGCGACCGCAGCGCCGAGGAACGGCTGAAGACGATCAACCTCGCCTACGCGACGCTGCGCGCCCGCCTGCCGGCCGCCGAGGGTCAGCCCCGCGCCGCCGCCGGCGCCTGATCCCTTGCGCGCCGCGCCATGCCGAGTACTCTGACGACAAGAGACCTGAGGATGATGGATCGATGAACAATCTCGCTGCAATCGCCGAAACCCGCGGCACGCCGACCTCGGCGATCAACCTGCCGGACCGCACCGTCTCGGCGCGCGAGGTCTTCGGCATCGAGTGCGGCTTCGAGATCCCCGCCTTCTCCGAGCGCACCGAGCACGTCCCCGAGATCGACGCGACCTACCGCTTCGACCCGGAGACGACCATCGCCATCCTCGCCGGCTTCGCCCTCAACCGCCGGGTGATGATCCAGGGCTATCACGGCACCGGCAAGTCGACGCATATCGAGCAGGTCGCCGCCCGCCTCAACTGGCCCTGCATCCGCGTCAATCTCGACAGCCACATCTCCCGCATCGACCTCGTCGGCAAGGACGCGATCGTGCTGAAGGACGGCAAGCAGGTCACCGAATTCCGCGAGGGCCTGCTGCCCTGGGCGCTGCAGCACCCCTGCGCGCTGGTGTTCGACGAATACGACGCCGGCCGGCCGGACGTGATGTTCGTCATCCAGCGCGTGCTGGAGGTCGAGGGCAAGCTCACCCTGCTCGACCAGAACCGCGTCATCCGCCCGCACCCGGCCTTCCGCCTCTTCGCCACCGCCAACACGGTCGGCCTCGGCGACACCACCGGCCTCTATCACGGCACCCAGCAGATCAACCAGGGCCAGATGGACCGCTGGAACATCGTCGCCACGCTGAACTACCTGCCGCACGGCCAGGAAGTCTCCATCGTCATGGCCAAGCTCGGCATCACCGAGGCGGACGCGGCGGAGAAGAAGCGGATCGAGAGCATGGTCGCCCTGGCCGATCTCACCCGCGCCGGCTTCATCAACGGCGACATCTCCACCGTGATGTCCCCGCGCACCGTCATCACCTGGGCCGAGAACGCCCGCATCTTCAACGATGTCGGCTTCGCCTTCCGCCTCACCTTCCTCAACAAGTGCGACGAGGCCGAGCGCGCCACCGTGGCCGAATACTACCAGCGCTGCTTCAACGCGGAGGTTGAAACCGGCGTGCATCCCCGCCGCGGCGCCTGATGCCGGCCGAACCCTCCCGCAGCGAGGAATTCAAGCGCGCCACCGCCGGCGCCGTCCGCGCCATCG
>NZ_AFPR01000396.1:0-913 GCF_000219295.1 Acidiphilium sp. PM | reverse complement strand
GGCTGCTCGGCATGGCGGGGCTGGCCTGGCTGTTCGGCCTGCGGCACGCGATGGACGCGGACCATATCGCGGCGATCGACAATGCGGTGCGGCGGCTGGCCGGGCGCGGCCGGGCCGCGAGCCTCACCGGGCTGTTCTTCTCGCTCGGGCATTCGAGCGTCGTCGTGCTGCTGGCGGCGGCGGTCTCGTTCGGCGCGGGGGCGCTGCGGGGGCATCTCGACGCCGTGACGCGCGATGGCGCCTGGATCGGCACGATCGTCTCGGTGGGGTTTCTGGCGCTGATCGCCGGGGCGAATCTCGTGGCGTTGCGGGCGGAGACGCGCGACGGCGCGGCGCCGGGGGGCGTGCTGAGCTGGCTGGCGCGGCCGCTGTTCCGCCTCGTGCGGCGGAGCCGGGACATGTATGCGATCGGGTTCCTGTTCGGCCTCGGCTTCGACACCGCGACGGAGATCGGGCTGCTCGCGCTCTCGGCCGCGGGGACGGCGCACGGGATCGCGGCGTGGCGGCTGATGGCGCTGCCGGCGCTGTTCACCGCCGGGATGTCGCTGGTCGATACCGCCGACAGCGCGCTGATGACGCGGGCCTATGGCTGGGCGCTGCGCGACGGGCGGGCCCGGCGGCGCTACAACGTGACGCTCACGGCGGTATCGGCCGCGATCGCGGTGGTGGTCGGCGGCGCAGAATTGCTCGGCCTGGCGGGGGACGGGTTCGGGACCGGGGCGGCGCGGGTGGCGGCGATGCTGGACGCGCACTGGTCGGGCCTCGGCATGATCATCACGCTGATGCTGGCGGGGCTGTGGCTGGCCGCGATCCGGCGCGGGCGGGCGGGGCGGATTGCGGAGCGAGCCTCCTCAGCCGCGCCGCCAGGCTGATCCGGCGGCGGCTCGGCAGGCGGAGGCGGTGATCGTCGAGG
>NZ_AFPR01000397.1:0-1126 GCF_000219295.1 Acidiphilium sp. PM | reverse complement strand
CACCGCCTCGGTCTGCTCGGCATTGACGACGACGCTGACGACGATCTCCGCACCGCGCGCGGCGGCCTCGGGGGATGCGGCCGGCGCACCGCCGGCGGCGGCGAGACGGTCGAGATTGGCGGGAACGACGTCGAAGCCGCGGACCGCGAATCCGGCGCGCAGCAGGGCGGCGGCCATGCCGCCCCCCATCGAGCCGAGGCCGATGACGGCGGCCGCCCTGCCCTCGCCCGCGCTCATTGCCGTCCGTCCGCTGAAGCGATGGTCATGCCGTTCTCCTGAATCTCATGTGCTGCCGCCCGCCTCGAGCGTGAAACCGACATCGAGGCGGCGGGTGGTCGGCTCCCGCCCGGCGATCCGGGCAAGGAGCATGGCGGCGGCCTCGCGGCCGATCTGCTTGCGGGGCGAGACGATGGTGGTCAGCGTCGGCGTCGTCAGCGCCGCGATCGGCAGGCCGTTGAAGCCGGCGATGGCGATGCGGCCGGGCACGTCGGTCCCGTCGCGCCGCGCCCGCAGCAGGGCGCCGACGGCCATTTCGTCATTGGCGAAGAACAGCGCGTCGAGCGCCGGGGTGATGGCGAGCAGGTCCGGCAGCGCGTCCCAGCCGACCTGCTGGCCGCCGCCCTGCCCGGCCCCGCCCTCGCGGTCGAACAGCACGACGGCCGCCTTCCCGGCGAGCTGGCGGCGCAACCCGTCATAGCGCTGGCGGGCGCGGTAATCGTCCTTCATGCGCAGGCCGACGAAGCCGATGCGCCGGTAGCCGCGCGCGAGCAGGTGCTCGGCCATCGCGGCACCGGCCCGAACATGCGAGAGGCCGACATTCATGTCGATCGGCGCGCGGCCGGTTTCCATGAATTCGACGATGGGGATGCCGGCGTTGCGCAGCAGCGTCGCGGTGCGCGTCTCGTGCCGCAGGCCGGCGACCATCATGCCCGGCGGCGCCCAGCCGAGCAGGGTGGCGGCCAGCGCCGCCTCGTGCCCGAGATCGTAGCCGGTGCTGCCGAGCAGCATCTGGTAGCCTTGCGCCTCGACCGCTTCCTGGATGCCCTCGATCACCTCGACGAAGACGACATTGGAGAGCGAGGGCACGATGACCGGGATGACGCGGGTGCGCGCCGAGGCGAGCGCG
>NZ_AFPR01000398.1:0-1035 GCF_000219295.1 Acidiphilium sp. PM | reverse complement strand
CGCCGCCTGCTTGCGGGAGGGGCGGCAGGCGCTGGTGCTGGTGCCGGAAATCGCGCTCTCCGCCCAGTTCGCCGCGCGCTTCGCCGCCCGCTTCGGCGCGGCGCCGGCGCTGTGGCATTCCGGGCTGACACCCGCGACCCGCCGCGCCAATTACCACGCGGTCGCGGGCGGCGCGGCGAGGCTGGTGCTCGGCGCCCGCTCGGCGCTGTTCCTCCCCTTCGCCGATCCCGGCCTGATCGTGGTCGATGAGGAGCACGAGGCCGCCTACAAGCAGGAGGACGGCGTGACCTACCATGCGCGCGACATGGCGGTGGTGCGCGGGCGGATCTCCGGCTGCGCCGTCATCCTCGCCTCCGCCACGCCGAGCCTCGAATCGGCGGTGAACGCCGAAGCCGGCCGCTACCGCCACATCACCCTCGCCGCCCGCCATGGCGGCGCGAGGCTGCCGGCGATCGAGGCGATCGACCTGCGCGCCGCCCCGCCCGCGCGCGGCCGCTTTCTCTCTCCCGTGCTGGCCGGCGCGCTGGAGACCACGCTGGAAGGCGGCGGCCAGGCGATGCTCTTCCTCAACCGCCGCGGCTATGCGCCGCTCACGCTCTGCCGCGGCTGCGGGCACCGGCTCACCTGCCCGAACTGCACCGCCTGGCTGGTGGAACACCGCCGGCCCGGCCACCTGCTCTGCCACCATTGCGGTCACGCCGCGCAGGTGCCCGCCAAATGCCCCGAATGCGCGGCGGAGCAGAGCTTCGTCCCGATCGGCCCCGGCGTGGAACGCATCGCCGAGGAAGTCGCCGAGCTGTTCCCCGCCGCCCGCACAATCCTGATGGCGAGCGACGCCATCACCACCGCCGAGCAGGCGGAGGCGGCGCTGCGCGCCATCGTCGCCCACGAGATCGACCTCGTGATCGGCACGCAGATGATCGCCAAGGGCTGGCACTTCCCCGACCTCGTGCTGGTCGGCGTGGTCGATGCCGATCTCGGCCTCGGCGGCGGCGACCTGCGCGCCGGCGAGCGCAGCGCCCAGTTGCTGCACCG
>NZ_AFPR01000399.1:0-862 GCF_000219295.1 Acidiphilium sp. PM | reverse complement strand
CTGCGCCGCGAGGAGGTCGCGCAGCGCGCCCATATCAGCGCCACGTGGTACACCTGGCTCGAACAGGGGCGCGGCGGGAATCCCTCGGCCGAGGTGCTCGACCGGATCGCGCGGGCGCTGCTGCTGACCGAGATCGAGCGCGAGCACCTGTTCCTGCTGGGCCGCGGCCATCCGCCGGAGGCGCGCTACCGGGGCGGCGATGCGATCACGCCGCGGCTGCAGCGGCTGCTCGACGCGCTGCCCTTCAGCCCCGCGATCGTGCGGACCGCGACCTGGGACGTGGTGGCCTGGAACCGCGCCGCCGCCGCCGTGTTCACCAATTACGCCGCGCTGCCGGCGGGGCAGCGCAACATCCTGCGGATGATCTTCACCGACCCGCGTGTGCGCGCGGCGCAGTTCGACTGGGCGGCGATGGCGCGGGCGGTGGTCGGCGCGTTCCGGGTCGATGCCGCCCGCGCCGGGGCCGATGCCGAGGTGGCGCCGCTGGTCGACGAACTCTGCCGCGCCAGCCCGGAATTCGCGGCGATGTGGAACGAGAACGAGGTGATGCCGCAGGGCGACGGGGCCAAGCGGCTGCGCCACCCGGTGATCGGCCCCATCGCGCTGGAGTATTCGTCGTTCGCGGTGGATGGACGGCCGGATCTGAGCATGATCGTCTACAATCCGGCGACGCCGGAGGATGCCGGGCGGGTGCGCGCGCTGCTGGCGTCCCGCGCCGATCCGGCCGGACCGGATGCGGTGCTCGACGCCGTCGATAAATAGAGCCGACGCGGTCAGCCCGGCCGGGGGACGCCGCCCGCCGGAAAGACCAGGGTGACGGCGAGGCCCGGGCGATCGGCGCCGGGTGCGGCGGCATCGAGCG
>NZ_AFPR01000400.1:0-1419 GCF_000219295.1 Acidiphilium sp. PM | reverse complement strand
CACCTCGCTCGCCGGCCGCCCCTCGCGCACCAGCACCGCCAGCACCTGGAGGGCTGCGATCAGCCCGTCGCCGGTGGTGGCGAAATCCGCGAGGATGACGTGGCCGGACTGCTCGCCGCCGAGATTGAGACCGTGCGCGCGCATGTGTTCGGCAACGTAGCGATCGCCCACCGGGGTGCGGTGCAGGGCGAGGCCGAGGCCGCCGAGATAGCGCTCCAGCCCGAGATTGGACATCACGGTGGCGACGATGCCGCTGCCCGACAGGCGGCCATCGGCCTGGAAGGCGCGGGCGATCAGCGCCAGCACCTGGTCGCCGTCGATGATCCGGCCGCGCTCGTCGGCGAGGATCACGCGGTCGGCGTCGCCGTCGAGCGCGATGCCGAGATCGGCGCGGTGTTTGACCACCGCCGCCGACAGGGCGGAGGGGACGGTCGAGCCGCATTCGTGGTTGATGTTGAACCCGTCGGGGCTAACGCCAAGGGTGATGACCTCGGCGCCGAGTTCCCACAGCGCCGCCGGCGCCACCTTGTAGGCGGCGCCATTGGCGCAATCGAGGACGACGCGCAGGCCGTCGAGCCGCAGCCCGCGCGGCAGGCTCGACTTCGCGGATTCGACGTAGCGGCCCGCGGCGTCGACCAGGCGCATCGCCCGGCCGAGCGCCGACGGGGCGGCGAGCCGGCCGGAGAGATCCTCCTCCATCAGCGCCTCGATCTCGGCTTCGGTCTCGTCGGACAGCTTGGCGCCGTCCGGGCCGAACAGCTTGATGCCGTTATCCTCGAACGGGTTGTGCGAGGCCGAGATGACCACGCCGAGATCGGCGCGCAGGCTGCGGGTGAGCATGGCGATGGCCGGGGTGGGCAGCGGGCCGGCGAGGGTCACGTCCATTCCGGCGCCGATGAAGCCGGCGGTGAGCGCCGGTTCGAGCATGTAGCCGGAGAGGCGGGTGTCCTTGCCGATGATGACCCGGTGGCGGTGATCGCCGCGGGTGAACAGCAGGCCGGCCGCCTGGCCGAGGCGGAGCGCGATTTCGGCGGTCATCGGCGCGGTGTTGGCGCGGCCGCGGATGCCGTCGGTGCCGAACAGGCGGCGTTTGGGGCGGGGCTGGATCTGGTTCATCGCGGATCGAAACCTTGCTGTGGCGTGGGCCGGGCCGGCGCGCCCAATATCCCAAGAGACGGCCTCACGGTCCAGTCAGGCATCGGCGAGGGCCTGCCAGACGCGCAGCGCCTGCACCGTGCCGGGCACGTCGTGGACGCGGAGGATCGCCGCCCCCCGCCCCGCCGCGAACAGGGCGGCGGCGATGGAGCCGGGATCGCGGCGGGCGGGGTCGGGCTCGCCGGCGAGTTCGCCGATGAAGCGCTTGCGCGAGACGCCGGCGAGGACCGGATGGCCGAGCGCGCGGAAGGACGGCAGGGCGCG
>NZ_AFPR01000401.1:0-1290 GCF_000219295.1 Acidiphilium sp. PM | reverse complement strand
CTCCGTGCGCGCCGCCCTGGTGCCGCCGCACCGCGCCGGCCGGCCGTTCATCGCCGCCGGCCTCGTCGTCTTCCTGATCGGCCTCGCCACCGCCGGCTGGCTGGCCTGGCTCGGCGCGCTGTTCGCGCTGTTCTGCCTGTTCTTCTTCCGCGACCCCGCGCGCGTGCCGCCCGCCCGGCCCGATGCCCTGCTCGCCCCGGCGGATGGCCGCGTCGTCATCATCGACGAGGCGCTGCCGCCGCCCGAGCTCGGCCTGCCGGCGGTGATGATGCCGCGCATCGCCACCTTCCTCTCGGTGCTCGACGTGCATGTGAACCGCGTGCCGATGGCCGGCATCGTCACCCGCATCTCCTACCGCCACGGCAAGTTCGTGAACGCGGCGGCGAAGGAGGCCGAGGAGAACGAGCGCAACGCCCTCGCCATCCGCCTCGATTCCGGCGCCGAGATCGCGGTGGTGCAGATCGCCGGGCTGATCGCGCGGCGCATCCTGTGCGACGTGCACGAGGGCGACCGGGTGGAAACCGGCGCGCGCTTCGGCATCATCCGCTTCGGCAGCCGCACCGATCTCTATCTGCCGCCCGGCACGGTGCCGCTGGTCGCGGTCGGCCAGCGCATGGTCGGCGGCGAGACGGTGATGGGCCTGCTGCCCCCCGCCGCGCCGCAAGGCGGGTCATGAGCGGGGCGGAAAAGCCGCCGCTCTTCGCCCTGCCCCGGCGCCGCCCGCCGCGCCGCCCCCGCCTGCGCGGCATGAGCTTCAACCGCATGCTGCCGAACCTGCTGACCCTGTTCGGCCTCTGCGTCGGCTTCAGCGCGATCCGCTTCGCGCTCGAGCAGCGCTTCGGCGGCGCGGTGATCGCCATCGCCGTCGCCGGCGTGATCGACGGGCTGGACGGCCGGCTCGCCCGCCTGCTCAAGGCCACCTCCCGCTTCGGCGCGGAATTCGACAGCCTGTCCGACTTCCTCTGCTTCGGCGCGGCGCCGGCGCTGGTGCTCTATCTCTGGTCGCTCAGCGCCTGGGGCGCGTTCGGCTACCTGCCGCCGCTGATGTTCACCGCCTGCATGGCGCTGCGCCTCGCCCGCTTCAACGCGGCGATCGACGAGATCCCGCACGAGGCCGATGGCCACCTGCCCGCCTTCCGCTTCGCCGGCAACTTCTTCACCGGCGTGCCCGCCCCGGCGGGGGCGGCGATCGCGCTGCTGCCGATCTATCTCGGCCTCGAGGCGGCGCGGCACGGCGGCGCCGGCCTCGCCACCCTCGCCCGCGCACCGGCGCTCAGCGCCGCGGTGCTG
>NZ_AFPR01000402.1:0-608 GCF_000219295.1 Acidiphilium sp. PM | reverse complement strand
ATGAGGGTCGCCCAGCTGATGGCCGGTGCCGCGAATGGCGGCGCCGAACTCTTCTTCGAGCGGATGACGCTGGCGCTGCACGAGGCCGGCGAGGCGGTGCTGCCGGTGATCCGCCCCGATCCGGCGCGGATGAACCTGTTGCGCGCGGCGGGGCTCGACCCGGTTGGCCTGCGCTATGGCGGGCCGCTCGATTGTCTCACCCGCCCGCGCGCGGGGGCGGCGCTGCGCGGCTTCGGCGCCGAGGTGGCGATGGCCTGGATGAGCCGCGCCGCCTTTCACGCGCCGCGCGGCGACTGGGCGCTGGTCGGCCGGCTCGGCGGCTATTATCCGCTGAAATATTTCCGCCGCTGCGATCATCTGGTCGGCAACACGCGCGATATCGTGCGCTGGATCGGCGAGCAGGGCTGGCCGCGCGAGCGCATCGCCTATCTTCCCAATTTCGTGGCCGATTTCGCCGCCGAGGCGCCGGCCGCGCGCGAGGGGCTCGGCGTGCCGGCGGCGGCACCGCTGGTTCTCGCCCTCGGCCGGCTGCACGAGGTCAAGGGATTCGGCGATCTGATCCGCGCGATCGAGCCGGTTGCCGGCGCGCATCTGGTGATCGCCGGGGA
>NZ_AFPR01000403.1:0-899 GCF_000219295.1 Acidiphilium sp. PM | reverse complement strand
CTCGGCCTCGCGGTCGGCCATCGCCCGCACCTCGCCCTCGGCGCGCTGCCGGGCCAGCTCCGCCTCGCGGAAACGGTCGATCACCCGGGTCAGCCGGCCGACGCAATCGCGATACCCGGTGAAGCGCACGGGCGCGCCATAATTGCCGGCGACCATCGACTCCATCCGCTCGATCGTGGCGGTGAACGGGTCGGTGATCACCCGCCAGGTGACGTAGCCGCCGACGATCGACCACAGCAGGGTCACGGCGCCGACCACCACGGGCAGCCCTTCCGGCCCGCCGTTGCCGGCCCAGATCACGGCCAGGAAGCCGGCGAGGATCAGAAAGGTCTCCGACCCGAAGGCGACGGCGAGCTTGGTCCGGATCGGCGCGACCTCGCGGAACCAGGTGATCATCGCCCGCCTCCGGACAGGCGCGGCTGCGGCGCGAGCGCTTCCGGCATGGCGCCGGAGCCTCTTCGTCGATGCCGGCCGCACGGCAGGAACTGGCGGTCAAGATCGGTCATGCAATACGACTCCGCACTGGGCACGCCTCCGCGTTTCCGAAACGGCTTCCGGATGCCGGCGGCGAATGTCGCGGCGCGCGCAGTACCGACCCTGTTGGCCCCGCAAACGCGCTTCCTCGCACACCGGCGCGGCTGAAGCCCGCCCCGGCAGCGACCCTATGAGCGAAAGATTATGGGATCGTTAATCCGGCGAACCGTTGCGGCATTTTTTGCCGCCGGCACCGCGCGGCCCGTTCAGCCGGAGGCGAGTTCCCGCGACCGGGCGGTGGCGGCGGCGATCGCCCGGCGCATCGCGTCCGGCCAGGCCGCATCGTCCATCAGCACGGCGAGCGCGCGCTCGGTCGTGCCCTTCGGGCTGGTGACGGCGCGGCGGAGCGCATCCGCCGGCTGGTC
>NZ_AFPR01000404.1:0-1157 GCF_000219295.1 Acidiphilium sp. PM | reverse complement strand
GATCCGGTCGCCAGCGCCGATCTGTCGCGGATCGCGCCGCTGCTGCGCGAGGCCCGCGACCTTGCCGGCGCGCCCCCCGAGCGCGGCTATCACGGCATCGGCCTCGACCAGGGCGCCTCGATCAGGGCTGCGACCGCCGCCGTCTACCGCAACGTGCTCGACCACGCGCTGCTGCCGCGCCTCGTGCTTCAGCTCGAGGCGGAAATGCGCGGCGGGCTCGACCGGCCGGATTTCCTGTATCAGGCGACCCGCGTCTATCTCATGCTCGGCAATCAGGGACCGCTCGACGCCTCGCTGGTCGAGGCCTGGATGAAGCTCGACTGGCGGCGCCTCTATCCGGGCTTCGGCCAGACCGCATTGCGCCATTCGCTGATGCGGGACCTGACCGCGCTGCTCGCCCGCCCGCTGCCGGACGTTCCGCTGGACGGCCAGCTGATCGCCACCGCGCGCGCGACCTTCTCGCGCGTGCCGATCGCCGAGCGGGTCTATTCCCGCATCCGCGATTCCGAGGCGGCGTCCCGCGTGCCGGCCTGGACGCCGGCGGCGGCGCTGGGGGCTGCCGGAACGCCCTATTTCGTCAACGCCACCGGCAAGCCGCTGACCGATGGCGTGCCCGGCTTCTTCACCAAGCGCGGCTTCTACACCGTGCTGCTGCCGGCCCTCACCCATGCGACACAGGATGTCGCCAGGGAAAGCTGGGTGCTCGGCGCGCAGGACCGGATCAAGCCGGATTCGCCGCAGATGCAGTCGCTCGAGCAGGATGTGATCCGGCTCTATGACACCGCCTATGCCCGGCACTGGCAGTCGATGATCGACGACCTCAATATCGCGCCCCTCGGCTCCGCGGGCCAGGCCGTGCAGGCGCTCTACGTGCTTGGCTCGCCCCAATCGCCGATGGTGCGGCTGCTGTCGTCGATGGCGGACGAGCTTACGCTCACCAAACCGCCGAAAGACCTTGCGAAGGCCGCCAAGGGGGCGACGGGCGCCGAGGCGAAGCTGCGGGCACCGGCCAAGCTGAACGAAGCGGCGACGCGGCTGAAGCAGTTGCTGGGCCCGCAGGCGTCAGGCGCCCCGGCCCCGAAGCCCGGGGCGGCAATCAACGCCGAGTTCGCGCCGCTGCGCAATTATGTGGGCAACGGCGCGGCAGGCTCTCCGCT
>NZ_AFPR01000405.1:0-1249 GCF_000219295.1 Acidiphilium sp. PM | reverse complement strand
CTTCGGCGAAATTCGCCAGATGCGGGCCGGTGAGCACCGGGCAGCCGAGCTGCGCCGCCTCGATCATGTTGTGGCCGCCGATGGGGACCAGCGAGCCGCCGATGAAGGAAACGGCGGCGAGACGGTAGAACAGGCCGAGTTCGCCCAGCGTGTCGGCGATGTAGAGCCCGCCGGCGGCGGGCGCCTCGCCGCGCGAGCGCCGGGAAACGGGCAGATCGCCGGCGAGACCGGCGATGGCGTCGGCGCGTTCGGGATGGCGCGGCGCGATGATGGTGACGAGGCCGGGCCGGGTTTCGCGCAGAATGCGATGCGCGGCGATCACCGGCGCATCCTCGCCCGGATGGGTGCTGGCGGCGAGGATGAACGGGCCGGCTGCGGCGGCGGCGAGTGCGGCGCGGGCGGCGGGATCGTCCGGCAGGTCGGGGGCGGCGAATTTCAGGTTGCCCCAGGTCTCGACGCGGGTGAGGCCGAGGCCGCGCAGCGAAGCGGCATCCGGCGCCGATTGCGCGGCGATCAGCCGGAACCCGCCGAACAGGGCGCGGGCGAGGGTGGGGGCGCGGCGCCAGCGCGCGGCGCTGCGGGCGGAGAGGCGGGCGTTGAACAGGAAGCGGGGGATGCGCCGCGCGTCGAGCCCGGCGAGCAGGTTCGGCCAGATCTCGGATTCGAGGAACACCGCCGCGTCCGGCCGCCAATGGTCGAGGAAGCGCGTGGCATGGGCGGCGACGTCGAGCGGGACGAACTGGTGCAGCGCCCGCGCCCGCGATTCGGCAAGGGCGGCGGCGGTGCGGGTGCCGGTGGTCAGCAGCACGGTTGCGCGGTCGGCCAGGGCGTCGATCATGCCGAGGGCGGACATCGTCTCGCCCATGCTGGCGGCATGGACCCAGACGAGCCGGCCCGGCGGCCGCGCCAGCCCGGCGATGCCGTAGCGCTCCGGCAGGCGGGCGGCGATTTCCTTGCCGCGCCGCGCCCGCCGCGCCAGCCAGAACGGCAGCAGCGGGGCGATGCCGGCGGTGGCGAGGCGATAGGCGGTCAGGCCTGCCGGCATCGCGCGAGCGCCTCGTCCAGCGTGCGGCTCATCTCGGCCTCGATCTGCGGCAGCGCGGTTGCCCAGTCGTCCCGGGAGACGGCGATCGGCGCCGAGGCGACCAGCGCGCCGCGGCCGAAGGGCAAAGGCAGGCGCATCGAATCCCAGCTGTCGAGCCCGAAGGCGTGGCTGGTGGCCGCACCGGCGCAGAAGACCGGCGCGCCG
>NZ_AFPR01000406.1:0-544 GCF_000219295.1 Acidiphilium sp. PM | reverse complement strand
CGATCGCCTGCAATTCCGCCGGCACCGGGCAGGGCTCGCCCGTCGCCGGATGCCGCCCGGCGGACAGCAGCACGACGATTCTCATGCCTCGGCTCCCAGACGCGCGAGCAGCGCCGGCAGCACCGCCTGCGCATCCGCGACCACCGCCAGGTCCGCCCGCGCGATCATCGCCGCGTGCAGGTCGGTATTCACCGCGACCACATGCTCCACCGTGCCGATCCCCTGCAGATGCTGCGGCGCGCCCGAAATCCCGAACGCCACGTAGCAGTCGGCGTTGAGCACGGTGCCCGACGCGCCGACCTGCATCGCTCGCGGCAACGCGCCGGCGTCGCACACCACCCGGCTCGCCCCCGGCGTCGCCCCGAGCGCGCGCGCGAGATCGCGAAACCCCGCGAAATCCGTCACCCCGTTTCCCGCCGCGATCACGAATCCCGCCTCGTCCAGCCGCACATTCGCCGCCTCCACCGGCAGCGGCGACAGCCGCACCGCCAGCGCCGCATCCCTCGCCGGATCGGCCGGCGGATCGACCGGCTCGGCCGCATGC
>NZ_AFPR01000407.1:0-1928 GCF_000219295.1 Acidiphilium sp. PM | reverse complement strand
CGCCGCGCATCTGAAGCGGCGGGGCCTGGCGGCGCGGACCGAACGGCGGGGCGGGCTGACCTGCTATCGCACCAGCTTCCGCATGAGCGAGGACCCGGGCGTTTCGATCCTGATCCCGTATCGCGACCATATCGGGATGACGCGCGCGTGCGTCGAGGCGATCCGGGACGTGACGCGGGGCGCGCGCTACGAGATTCTTCTCCTCGACAACTGGTCGCAGGACGAGGAGGCGGAGGGTTTCGCCGTCGAGCAGGGCAACCTGCCGGACACGAGGGTGATCCGCATCGCCGAGCCGTTCAACTACTCGCGCATCAACAATCGCGGGGTGGAGGCGGCGCGCTTCCCATTTCTGTTGTTCATGAACAACGACGTGTTCGTGAGCGACCCGGAATGGCTGCGCACGATGCTGAACGAGGCGCTGGCCGACCCCGGCACGGGCGCGGTCGGCGCGAAACTGCTCTATCCGAACGAGACCGTGCAGCATGCCGGCGTGGTTCTGGGTGTCGGCGGGATCGCCGATCACAGTTTCCGCGGACTGCCGGCCGACAAGCCGGGCTACATCGCCAATGCCATCGCCTGCCGCGAGGTTTCTGCGGTGACCGCCGCGTGCATGCTGGTCCGCCGCGAGGCGTTCGCGGCGGCTGGCGGCTTCGACGAGGACGGGCTGAGCGTGGCGTTCAACGACGTCGATCTCTGCATGAAGATCAGGCAGGCGGGATACCGCATCATCTTCAGCGCCGACGCGGTCTGCGAACATCGCGAGAGCCTGAGTCGGGGCGACGATTTCGACGAGAGCAAGCTGGCGCGGTTCATGCTGGAAAACGAGACGATGCGCGAAAGATGGGACGAAGCGCTGAAACGCGACCCGTTCTACAATCCGCATTTCAGCCGCGAGGGCGGCGTGTATCGCGACCTGCGGGTGATCGACCCGGCGGACGTCCGGCGTGTTTCGCCGCCCGCGCCCGCCCGGTTCCCGGCCGCGCCGGCGGCGGCGGCACCGAAGCCCCGGCGGCGGCAAGCGGGCTGATGCCGCCTGAGGCCGGCCATCTCTGGATTCGGGCCGCCGTTTCCGGCATCTGCTAGGCATGGATTTCGAACGCAAACGGGGTGAGGCCCTCTGGAGCCAGATCGCCAACGCGCTGGCCCGCGACATTCGCGAGGGGGTCTACCCGCACGACACGAGGTTGCCGACCGAGGCGCGGCTCGCCCAGGGCTACGGCGTCAACCGCCACACCGTTCGCCGCGCGCTGGAGGAACTGGCCAAGGCGCGCATCATCCGCACCGAGCATGGACGGGGGTCGTTCGTGGCGGAGGAGGTGCTGGATTACCGGATCGGCCAGCGGCCGCGATTCTCGGAATGGGTGCGCGGCCACAACCGCACGCCGCTCGGCGATATCCTGATGCTGGAGGAAACCGCCCTCGACACCCTGCCCGAAGCCGCCGCCGCCGCCGAGGCGCTGCGGCTGGCGCCGGCGCAACCGGTGATCCTGCTGGAGCGCATCGGCTCGGCGGATTCGACGCCGATCTCGCTGTCGCGGCACATTTTCCCCGCGCGGGCACTACCGGGACTGCTGGAGGCGCTGCGGCACAGCGGGTCGATCACCGCGGCGCTGGCCGCGCTCGGGATCGCCGACTACACGCGCAAGTGGACGCGCGTCTGCGCCCGCCAGCCGGATGCGCGCGAGGCGCGGCTGCTGCGCATGGCCCGCAGCGACGCCCTGCTGGCCACGGAATCCCTGAACATCGCGGAGGGCGGGGCGCCGATCGAATTCGGCCTGTCGATCTATCCGGCGCCGCGCGTGCAACTGGTGTTCGAGCCGTAGAGTATCGTTATCCGATCCAACAGGATCGGAGAGTGCTCTAGCGGCGGGGCGCCCGCCGCATCACGGCAGGCAGGGCAGGTCGCGGCAGCGGAGCAGGATGCCGAG
>NZ_AFPR01000408.1:0-693 GCF_000219295.1 Acidiphilium sp. PM | reverse complement strand
GAGATTGGCGCCGGCGAGCGGCACGGCGTCGCGCACCTGCCGCGGGTCGAGCAGGTCGACCCGGTAGCCGAGCTCGCCGACGATGCCCTGGATGCGGTGGTAGCGGGCGAGCTGCGCCTCGGTCACCGCGATGACGATCCGCTCGCCGCGCCATTCGGTCGGGTAGCCGAGCAACTCGTCCATCCGCGGCCAGAGGCGCTGCTCCTCGTGGAAGAGCGGGCTCTGGTAGTGGGTGCAGCCGCCGCCGTTGCGGCTGGAGGCCTCGTAGCCGACCACGCCCTTGTCGAGCACGAGCACGTCGACGCCGTCGCGCGCCAGCCAGAACGCCGCCGACAGGCCGGTGACGCCGGCGCCGACGACGACGACCGAGGCGCCCTTCGCCACGGCGCTCACAGGTGCATGCTCCCGGCGCGCCAGGCGTCCTCGCGCTCGGTGCCGATGGCGGCGTAGGGCACCCACTGGCTGAGGATGCCGAACCATACGTCCCACCCCGCCTCGTCGTCGCCGCCGGCGGCGAGGGCGGAAAGCGGCAGCGGGCGGACCGGGGCGCGGTAGCCGGCGAGGCCGATGGACGCGGCGGGCAGGCCGGCGCCGATCGCCATCAGCAGCGCCACCTGCTCGCGGCAGCGGCGGGCCTGGCAGGGGCCCATCGAGACGCGGGTGAGGCGCTTCATCTGGTCGTGGTCCGGCGGG
>NZ_AFPR01000409.1:0-1253 GCF_000219295.1 Acidiphilium sp. PM | reverse complement strand
CCGGCCTGGCCGACATCGCGCTGATCGCCCGCGTCGCGCGCGAGGCCGCCGCCGGCCAGGCCCGGCCGCCCGTCGTCATCGTCGACAACACCTTCCTCGGCCCCACCCTGCAGGCGCCGCTCCGCCACGGCGCCGATCTGTGCATGACCTCGCTGACCAAATATGCCGGCGGCCACAGCGACCTGCTGGGCGGCGCCATCTCCGGGGCCACGGCGCTGGTCGAGCCCCTGCGCAAGCGGCGCACGCTGATGGGCACCCATCTCGACCCGCATGGCAGCTGGCTGCTGCTGCGCTCGATCGAGACGATGGGCCTGCGCGTCGAGCGGGCGGGGCAGAACGCCGCCACCGTGGCGCGCTTCCTCGCCGCCCATCCCAAGGTCTCGCGCGTCACCTGGGCCGGCTTCGCCGATCCGGCGAGCCCGGCCGGCGCCCTGCTGCGCCGCCAGTGCGACGGCGCCGGCCCCACCTTCGCCTTCGATGTCGCGGGCGGCGAGGCGTCCTGCTTCCGCCTGCTCGACGCGCTCCGGGTGTTCCGCCTCGCGGTCAGCCTCGGCGGCACCGAATCGCTGATCTGCCACCCGGCGACGACGACGCATTTCTCCGTCCCGCCCGAACGCCGCGCCGCCGCCGGCGTCACCGACGGCACCATCCGCATCTCGGTCGGCATCGAGCACGAGGCCGACCTCATCGAAGACCTCGCCCAGGCGCTGGAGAAGGCATGAGCATGGACACGACGCTGCCGCCGCACGGCATGGCCGATCCGAAATCCGCTTCGGGCAAATTCCCCGCTCCCGAACAGATGGTCGACGTGCTGGTGGTCGGCGCCGGCCCGGCGGGCCTCGCCGCGGCGCTGGAGGCGGCGCGCTCCGGCGCCTCGGTCCTGCTGGTGGACGAGCATCCGGTGCCGGTCGGCCTCGCCGGGCTCGACGTGCCCTATCTCTTCGGCGGCCGCGCCGGCACCGCCCTCGCCAACCCGGCGCGCATGGTCGAGCGGATCGCCGCCGCCACCCCCGGCCTCGCGGAGGCGTATGACGCCGGCGTCGAGGTCCTGCTCGGCGTCTCCGCCTGGGGCGCCTGGGTCGAGCGGCCGGGCCTCGCCGTGCTGCCCTGCAGCCTGGCGGGGCTCTCGGACGGCAGCCGCTCGTGGATGTGCGGCTTCCGCCGCCTCGTCGTCGCCGCCGGCGCGCGCGACCTCGTGCTCTCCTTCCGCGATGCCGACCAGCCGGGTGTCATGGGCGCGCGGGGCCTGGCCG
>NZ_AFPR01000410.1:0-602 GCF_000219295.1 Acidiphilium sp. PM | reverse complement strand
CGATCCGGGTGCGGCTGCGCGACGATGAAGCGGGCTGACGCGATGGCACAGCTCCCGCGCGACCTGCCGGACGGCCGCGCCGGCCAGGCGCTCGCGCTCGCGATCTCGGCGGCGCTGCTCGCCCTTGTAGGCTTCGGCGTCATCCGCCCCGGCCTCGCCTGGTATCGCGGCCTCAGCACGCGCGTTGCCACCGTAAGCACGCTGCTCGCGCATGAGCGGCGTCTCGTCGCCGAACTGCCGGCGCTGCGGCGCATGGCCGCACGGGCCGCCCCGGCGCCGGGCGCGACGCCTATCTCCCCGGCGGCTCCGCCGCCATCGCCGGCGCGCGGTTGCAGGGCGCGGTGCAGTCCCTCGCCGCCACGCACCGGATCGGGCTGGACAGCGCCGAGCTGCTCCCGCCGGTCAGCCTCGGCAGCGTCGAACGAATTCGTCTGCGGATCTCGATGACGGCCTCCTACCCCGCGCTGATCGGCTTTCTCGACGCGCTCGGTGCCGCGACACCGCGCATGCTCGTCAACCGGCTCGACCTGCACGCAACCGGCGCGCCCGCCACCGGCGCCGACCTGCCGCTGCACGCGAGCTTCACCGTCTCGGGCTTCCGC
>NZ_AFPR01000411.1:0-776 GCF_000219295.1 Acidiphilium sp. PM | reverse complement strand
GGGCCGGTGGTGACGACCGGCCGGCACGAGTCCGCCGGCGCGCCCGGCAGGCCGAGGGCGGCGGCGAAGCGGTCGCGGTTGCCATCGTCGCGATAGGTCTCGCAGGGCAGGTTCTCCGCCCGGATCACCGCGTGCCGGGCCAGTTCGACATGATAATAGGTCACGGCGAAGCGTGAGGAGTCGTGCAGGATGGTCGCCTCGTTGACCAGCAGCGTCGCCGGCACCAGCACGCCATCGGCATACACCGCATGCAGCGGCGAGAGGGTGAGAGGATGCGACGGCATGCAGGGCCCGAACGCGCCGGGCGTGATGACGACCGGATGCAGCAGCGCGGCGGCGGGATCGCGCGACAGGTCGATGCTGCGCCAGCCGATCCAGACGACCGGCTCCGCCGTGCCGTCCTCGGTGACCAGCCGGTCCCCGGGCCGCAGGGTCTCGACCGGGCGATAGCCCTCCGCCGTCAGCAGCCTGGTGCCGCGGGCAAAGCAGGGCATGGCGCCGCCGACGGTGACATAGCTGCCGCCGTACCCATCCGCGGCGATGGCGATCGCCGCCTGCCCCGCGGCCTCGGCGAGACCGAACCCGCCGCGCCCGCTCACCGCGAGCGTGCCGCCGGCGTAGCTGACCAGAGAGGGGGCGACGCCGATCAGGTCGATCGCGTCGCCGGATGCCATGTTCACCACCGGATCGGCCATGGCGGCGACGTCGTTGATCGTCAGGATGCCGTCGGCGCCGGCGAAGGAGACGGTGCCGCCCGTGGCCGGGCCGGCGAGGTC
>NZ_AFPR01000412.1:0-1004 GCF_000219295.1 Acidiphilium sp. PM | reverse complement strand
ATCGCGGCGCGCAGCAGCGGGTCGTCGTCGCGATGCGGCTCCATCATCACCCGCGCAATCGAGGCTTCGAGATTGTTGCTGGCCAGCCCCGCCTGCCGGCGCGCGGCCTCAGGCGGCGGCGCGTCGGCGGTTAGATGCGCGAAGGTCGCGACGAGATAGGTGCGGTGCGCGGCAATGGCGTCGCGCCGCGCCGCGCCAAGCCGGTTACCCTCGAAACTCGGCCAGAGCACGAGATTGGCGGCAACCGCGAGGATGCCGCCGGCCAGCGTGAAACCGACGCGCGAGGCGGCGACGACCCACTGATTCGCCCCCGGATCGATCTGCTCGATCAGCAGCACGATCATCGGCGTGAGCAGAACGACCCAGGCGCTGTAGTTCACCCCGCGCACGGCGAAGGCGAACAGCGTGAGCGGCACCATCGCCACCGCGAGTTCCAGCCTGGTGTGAACCAGCAGGCCGATGGCGGCGGCAACCAGCCCGCCCGCCGCGGTACCGCCGACGCGTTCGATCGCGCGGATCCATGTGGCCGAGAAATGCGGCTGCAGCACAAGGATCACGGTGATGGCGAGCCAATGGCCGAACGGGTTGCCGAGCCAGGCGACGAAGGCGAGCGCCGGGATTGCGACCAGCATGGAGCGCAGGGCGTGGCGCAGCGGCACCGAGGCCAGGCTGAGATTGGACCGCAACGGGCCAAGGATCGTGGCTATCAGGTCGGGCGGCACGATCTCGTCGGCGGCCGTGACGCCCGGCGCATTCGAGACGGTGATGAGCACCGAAAGGCGGTCGAGCGCTGCGGCCAGCGGACGGCGCAGCGCGGGATCGCCCTTCGCCGCGGAGACCGTGCCGCGCAGAGCCTCCAGCCCGGCACGGAGCGGCGCCGTATCCAGCGTGCGGCCGGCTTCGAGTTCGGGCGCCATCGCTCCCAGCAGGTCGCCGATGCCGGCGAGGGCGCGGCGAGCGGCGGGATCGTCGGCGCCGCGCGCGGCCATTTCCTCACCCAGCGC
>NZ_AFPR01000413.1:0-680 GCF_000219295.1 Acidiphilium sp. PM | reverse complement strand
CGTCACCGCGCCGTTCCTGCTCCTGATCCCGCTCGGCGTGCTGCTGGGGCTGTGGCGCTGGAGCCTGCGCGCCGGGCCGATCGAGGCGCCGGCCTTCGAGGACGGGTTCGCCCGGCCGCCCGCATGGTTGCCGTTCGGCGATCCGGTCACGCAGATCAACGCGACGGGATTTGCCGCGCCGCTGCGGGGGGCCGCATCGTGGTTCGTCCGGCGGGTCCGGATCTCGCGCCGGGGCTGGCGGCGGCCATGAGCCCGGCGCTGCTCGCAAGCCGGACCATCGCGACCGGGATGAACATGGCGCTGCTGGCGGGGTTCGCGGTGCTGCTCGAATGCGCCCGCGCCCGGCTGGCGGGGCAGCTGGCCGGGGCGCCAGGTGTCACCTTCGCGCAGCCCTTGCGCGATCTCCGCCGCCTTGCGCGAAAGCGCCGCATCCGCCCTGCCTTTGCCTCGCCGCTGCACGGCATCTGGCCGCTGGCCGCCTTGGCGGCGACGGTCATGCTGATCGTCGTCATCCCCGGTTTCGCGGCCGGGCAACTGACCGCCGGGCGCGCCGGCCCGGCGCTGTTCATCGGCCTGCTCGCGCTCGGGCGGGCGATGCGGGTGATGGCGGGGATCGACGCCGGGGCGGCCATGCCCGGCCTCGCCGCCGCCCGGCTGGCCGCATCCGGTCTCGGCGCCGA
>NZ_AFPR01000414.1:0-605 GCF_000219295.1 Acidiphilium sp. PM | reverse complement strand
TGCTGGGCGCGGTAGGCGGCGTAGAGCGCGATGAAGCGGCGGGCGAGTTCGGGCGTGTCGCGCACGGCGGCGCGGGCCTCGGTGAAGGTGAGGCGACCGGGGCCGAGAGCGGGGTCGAGCGCGGCTTCGAGCAGGTCGCCGGCGCGGCGGACCTCGTCATCGCCGGAGAGTTCGGCGAGGGGAATGCCGAGCA
The DNA here is from genome assembly GCF_000219295.1 of Acidiphilium sp. PM. Taxonomy (NCBI): domain Bacteria; kingdom Pseudomonadati; phylum Pseudomonadota; class Alphaproteobacteria; order Acetobacterales; family Acidocellaceae; genus Acidiphilium; species Acidiphilium sp. PM. The sequence goes on along the minus strand of NZ_AFPR01000414.1, from coordinate 412 downwards.
GGTCGCAGAGCGGCGCCGCGAGGCGCGGCGGCACGGGCCGGCGGTCGTTCTCGATCTGGTTCATGTAGCTCGGCGACAGGCCGAGGCGGCGGGCGATGTCGCGCTGCTGCAGGCCGCGCTGCTCGCGGATCTGCCTGATCCTGGCGCCGGCGAAGAGTTTGGGTTCGCGCAAAGGACGGTCCTCGGGCTCGGTCACGCCCCCTGCCCGCCCCGCGCGGCGGCCGCTCGGACGCAGCCTCCGGATCGCTAGCCGCCCCGGCGGGGGCCGTCAAACCGGGCGGCTGCGCTGGATCAATGACCGATCGCCCCGGCGGGTCTATCGCGGCCGGAGCGGAACGGCGGAGGAGCCGGATGAAGGCGCGTGGTGGCGTAACCCTGCTGTGTCTCGTGGTGCTGCTGGCCGGCTGCGCGC
>NZ_AFPR01000415.1:0-1367 GCF_000219295.1 Acidiphilium sp. PM | reverse complement strand
CGGCGGCGGCCGGCATCGACGAAGCTCGCGCGGTCGACGCAGAGGGCGGCGCCGGCGGCGCGGGCGAGGCCGGCCGTGTCGATCGTCCCCGCCGCCGGATCGGCATGGCCGGCGACGATGCCGGGCAGCATTCCCGAATACCGGAGCGCGGGCGAAGGCGTGAGCACGGTCAGCCGCAGCCCGGCCACCGGCGCCAGCGCGAAGCTGCGCAGCACCTCGATGCTGGCATGGCCGGCGCCGACGAGGAGAAGGTGACGGACGGGCAAGCGCCGGGCTCCGGGTTCAGGGTGACGATGTCACCTTGTAGCCCTCTTCCTCGATCGCGGCGACAAGGGCGGGCTGCTCCTGCGCCGCGGCGGCGGGAATCCGCACCTTGCCGGTTTCGAGATCGACCGCGACCTCGGCGCCGGGATGGACGGTGCGCACCGCCTCGGTGACGGCGCGGACGCAATGCTGGCAGGTCATGCCCTCTACATTGAGCTCGATCATGGTTCGCTCCTTTTCATGCGATGCATGATGCAAATGGCGATTGCCCACGGGGAAAGGTCAAGGCCGGCGGATGGGGGCAGGGATGCGCGGCGCGGGGGGCGCGGGTTTGACCTTCCCACGATGGCAAACCCATATGCTGCGGCGAAGGAGCTTGCCATGGACCAGATCAGCGGCGCGGCGACGCGCCAGGACAGCGCGGCGGACACGGTGATCGACCTTTCGGTCGGCGGGATGACCTGCGCCTCGTGCGTGGCGCGGGTGGAGCGGGCGGCGCGGAAGGTGCCGGGGGTGGCGGCGGCGTCGGTCAACCTCGCCAACGAGCGGGCGCGGATCTCCGGCCACGGGTTCGACGCGGCGGCGGTGATCGCGGCGATCGGCAAGGCGGGATACGAGGCGCGCACGGTGGCGGACGCGCCGGAGGCGGCCGCCGGCGAGGAGGCGCGGCGGGCGGCGGAAGGCCAGCGGGAGCTGCGGCACGTGATCGTCGCCGCCGCGCTGACCGTGCCGCTGGTCGGCGCCATGGCGCTGCACATGGCGGGATCGCGCTTCATGTTGCCGGGATGGGCCGAGCTGCTGCTGGCCACACCGGTGCAGTTCTGGCTGGGCGCGCGGTTCTATCGCGCGGGATGGGCGGCGGCGCGGGCGTTCTCGGGGAACATGGACCTGCTGGTCGCCCTCGGCACCAGCGCCGCCTACGGGCTGAGCGCGGTGCTGCTGGCCGAGGCCTGGGTGACGGGGCGGGGCGCGCCGCCGCTGTATTTCGATTCGGCGGCGACGGTGACAACGCTGATCCTGTTCGGCAAGTGGCTGGAGGCGCGGGCGCGGCGGCAGACCGGGGCGGCGCTGAAGGCGCTGGAGGCGCTGCGGCCGACCACGGC
>NZ_AFPR01000416.1:0-686 GCF_000219295.1 Acidiphilium sp. PM | reverse complement strand
CCGCCGCGCGGGCCAGCCCCTTGGGCACCAGCCGCTTCGCCTCCTGCACGATCAGCGCGCGCAGCGCCGCCACGCCCGGACAATCGGGGATCGACGAAGCCGCGCGTTCGGCCACCTCGTCCAGCAGGTCGAGCGCGCCCTCGATGCCGAAGCGCCGCACGGCGCTCGGCCGCTGCAGCGCGGCGTCGCGCCCGACCGGCTTGCCGCACGAAGCCGCATCCCCGGCGGCATCGCAGAGATCGTCGGCGATCTGGTAGGCATCGCCGAGATTGTCCCCCAGCGCCCGCCACGGCAGCGGATCCTTGCCCGCGCTCGCCGCCCCGGCCATTGCCGCCGCCGCGAACAGCGCCGAGGTCTTGGCCCGCTGATAGCGCGCGAGATCCACCTCATCCTCGCTCTCCCAGGCCTGGCCGGCGACGATCCCGCCCGGCATGCCGACCGCCTCGGCGACGATCCCGCTCAGCGCGATCACCGGGCCCGGCTGCACCGCGCAGCCAAGTGCGAGCGTCTGGAACGCCAGCACGATCAGCGCATCGCCCGCAAGCACCGCGATCGGCGCGCCGAACGCGGCATGCACCGAGGGACGGCCGCGCCGCGTCGCCGCATCGTCGAAACACGGCAGGTCGTCATGCACCAGCGAGGCGCAATGCAGGAATTCCAGCGCCGCCCCGCCGCCACCGCCGCGT
>NZ_AFPR01000417.1:0-914 GCF_000219295.1 Acidiphilium sp. PM | reverse complement strand
GGCGTGTTGCGCGACGGCGTCGCCCATCTCGCCGCCACCGGCGCGCTCGGCACCGCCCTCACCGGCCCCGCCGCCGGCTACGGCGTCGTCTATCACCTCGAGATCCTGCTGCTCTTCGCCACCCTCGTCGCGATCGGACCCCTGGTCCGCCGCGCCGGCAGGCAGCCTTCCGGCCTTGCCGCCATCCTGCCCCACCACCCCTGACAATGAGGTCCGTCATGCCAACCGGCGCCATAACCCCCTATATCGATGTCGCCCAGGTCGTTCTCTACGCGTTCTGGATCTTCTTCGCGGGCCTCGTGATCTACCTCCAGCGCGAGAGCAAGCGCGAGGGCTACCCGCTGGTCACCGGCCACAAGGGCGAGCGGCTGGAAGGCTTTCCCACCCTGCCGGCGCCGAAAACCTTCCTCCTGCCCAACGGCAAGACCCATTCGGTGCCGTGGAACGAGCCGATCGAAGTGCTGAACGCGAAATCCAGCGCCCCCTGGGACGGCGCACCGATCATCCCGCTCGGCGACCCGATGCAGGACGGCCTCGGGCCGGCCGCCTTCACCCAGCGTGACACCGATCCCGAGCTGATGCCCGAGGGCGAGGCGCGGATCGTCCCGCTGCGGGTGGCCACCGATCACTGGGTGGCCAGCGAAGACCCCGATCCGCGCGGCGCCGCGGTCATCTGCTGCGACCGCCAGTCCCCCGGCACGGTCGTCGATATCTGGATCGACCGGGCGGACCAGATGGCCGTCTGGCTCGAAGCGAGCCTCGCCGCCGATCCCGCCCGCCATGTCCTGGTGCCGATCATGCTCGCCCGTGTGACCGGCGGCGCGCCGGGCCAGACGGTCAAGGTCATGGTCAAGTCGGTCACCGCGGCGCAATTCGCCGCCGCCCCCGCCCTCGCCCATCCCGACCAGATCAGC
>NZ_AFPR01000418.1:0-706 GCF_000219295.1 Acidiphilium sp. PM | reverse complement strand
GAACGCCATCTCGCCGCCGGTCACCGGATCGAGGTCGTTCCCTCGGCCAATCTCCTCCCCGACGGCATCCTCTGGCAGATCGACCGCCGCAACCGCCGCCTCCTCATCGCCGAGGAAATGCGCCTCGAAACCCGCCGCTTCTCGCTCGCCCACGTGATCGGCCTGCTCAGCCACGGCCGGCTGATCTCGCGGCTGATCGAGCGGGCGAAAGTCTCGTCGGACGCCGCGCGCGGCATCGCCCGCGTCGCCCTCGCGAACTATTTCGCCGGCGCGCTGATCATGCCCTACGCCGCCTTCCTCGCCGAGGCGGAGGCCGAACGATACGACATCCAGCGCCTGCAGATCCGCTTCCAGGCGAGCTTCGAGCAGGTCTGCCACCGGCTCAGCACGCTGCAGCGCCCCGGCGCCCAGGGCATTCCGTTCTTCTTCCTCAAGACCGACACCGCCGGCAACGTGCTCAAGCGCAGCAGCGCCACCCGCTTCCGGTTCGACCGTTTCGGCGGCCCGTGCCCGCTCTGGAACGTCTACCAGGCCTTCTCGCAGCCGGGGAAAATCTCCGTCCAGCTCGCCCAGCCGCCGGGCGAAACCACCTATATCAGCATCGCCCGCACGGTCGGCGGCGGCGGCACGTCCTACCTGTCGCGCCCGCGCGCCGTCGCGGTGGGCCTCGGCTGCGAGATCCAGTACGCGCCGCGCATCGTCTACG
>NZ_AFPR01000419.1:0-737 GCF_000219295.1 Acidiphilium sp. PM | reverse complement strand
CCGCCCGGCGGCCGCAGCTCCAGCGGCTCGCCGCCGCCGCGCCGCTCGCGCGCCAGCAGCGCCTCCACCGTCTCCTCGAACACCTCCACCGCCGACACCTGGCCAAGATCCTCGCGCCGCAGGCCGAGCATCTGCATCGCCGCCCCGTTCGCCCCGCGCAGCGTGCCGTCCGCCCCGAACGCCACCACCCCCTCGGCCAGCGTCCCCACCCCCTGGCGCGAGGCATGGAAGCGCAGCTTCACGTCACGCAGATGTGACATCTCGAACATCCGGTTCTCGATCATCTGCGCCGCCGCCCGCACCAGGCCGAACGTGTGCGGATGATACACCCGCTGGTCGCAGGAAATGTCGATCACGCCGAGCAGCTCGCCGGTCGAGGCGGTGAGGGGGGCGGCGGCGCAGGCGAGGAAATTGTTCCGCTCCAGGAAATGCTCCGCGCCGTGGACGACGACCGGCGCCGCCTCGATCAGCGCGGTGCCGACGGCGTTGGTCCCGCGGTCCGTCTCCGCCCAGCTCGCCCCCGGCTGCAGCGCCACCCGCGCCGCCCGCCCGCTGAAGCCGGGATCGCCCACCGCGTCGAGCAGGAAGCCGTTGCAGTCCGACAGCAGCACGATGCAGCCGGAATCGCGGATCTGCCCGTAGAGATATTCGATGATCGGCCGCGCCCGCAGCGCGAGGTCGGAAACCCGCTCCTGTGCCGCGCGCAGCTCGGCGCCGCAGAGATGCGGGGCCTCTCC
>NZ_AFPR01000420.1:0-546 GCF_000219295.1 Acidiphilium sp. PM | reverse complement strand
TGCCGGGCGACGTCGCCGCCACCGGGCCGAGCGAAAGTCCCGCCAGCCCGGCCAGGCCACCGGCGCTGACGAGATCGAGTCCCGCCTGCGCCAGCGCGTCCGGCACCGCCGTCACCAGGTTCTGCGCCTCGACCAGCTCGATCGAGAACGGAATCCACCAGGGTTTCTCGTAAACCGCGACGAAATCCGCGATCACCACCTCAAAGGCGAAGCCGCTCCAGGCCAGCGGCAGGGTCGCCCCCGCCGTCCGCGCCACATCGAGCAGTTGCGCCCGCGCCTCGGCATCGGGGCCGGAGAAAGTGCCCGCGAAACGGATGATCCCCGCCGCCGCGCCGAGCGTGTCGATCACGCGGCCGCCGCCCGGCAGCTCATGCACCGCCAGCCGCTGGCAGCCGCCGAACTCGATCGCCTGCGGCACCTCGAAATCCCGGAAGGCAACGCCGCCCAGCGTCACCATGATCGCCGCCATCTTCCGCCTCCCGCTTTCAGAATCCCGGCTTGCGGCCCGGGAACACCGGCGACATGCGCGTGTCGTATCCGGTCACG
>NZ_AFPR01000421.1:0-1806 GCF_000219295.1 Acidiphilium sp. PM | reverse complement strand
CCTTGATCGCCAGCACCGGAAACACGCAGGGCATCAGGTTGAGGATCAGGCCCGCCAGCAGTGCGGCGCCGAGCCAGACGATCAGGGGCGTGCCGGCAAGCGGCGGCGGCGCGGCGCCCGGCGCGGCATGCAGTGTCAGCGCCTGCATCCGGCCCGAGGGATCGGTGATCTCGATCACGCCGGCGGCCGCGGTCATCGGCGGGTGCGCCGGCTTGAGCCGGAGGGTGAAGCCATCGCGCACGAAGCCAAGACGCTGCGGCGCCGCGTTGACGATCGCCGCCGGATCATCGGGATAGAAATGCGCGCCCTTCACCACGCTCCGGCCGAGACCGGCGCCGGTGATGGCGAGCGTGCCGTCCGGCGCGATGGTCGCGCGATAGGGCGAGGGACGCGGCAAGGCCGCGCGGGCGGCGCGGAACAGGTCAGCCTCGGCCGACGCACCACCTGCAAGGGCGAGATGGAAACGGCCGTGTTCGGGAACGCAGAGCTTGGGGTTGCAGACCAGCCATTCGGCCTTCGCGTCGATCGCCGTCACACCGGATTGAGGCAGTGTCACGGTGAAGGGAAGCAGCACCGTGCCGCTCTCGATATAGTCGCCCACGCCGCCGCCGGCGACCAGCCAGTGCGGCGGCGGAAAGGCGAATGGGCCGGCCTTCGCCCCTGCCGGCGCGACGATCGACACGGTGGGAGCCTGCCCGGCATCGCCCGGATCCGACCAGTAGATGTGCCAGTCCGGCTTCAGGTGGAACAGCAGGCCGAGCGTGATTGTCCCGGCCTTCGGCGCGTTCGCGGCGGAGACGAGCGAGACCTGCGCGCGCGGCGAGGTGACCTCGTTGCTGCGCGCCGCCCGCGCCGGGCCGGTGGCGGCAAGAGCCAGAAGGAAGGCGGCAAGAGCGGGCAGAAGGCGTTTCATCGGCTCAATATCGCATATCGGGCGGTTCGGTGCTAACCGCCCGCCTCATGGACGAACTGCCGGTTGCCGCCATCCTGCCCGATCTTCGCGCAAGCCTCGCGCGGTCGGCCAATGCCGTTCTCGTCGCCCCGCCCGGCGCGGGCAAGACCAGCCTGGTGCCGCAGGCACTATTGGGTGCGGACTGGCTGGGCGGACAAAAGATCGTGATGCTCGAACCAAGGCGGCTTGCCGCCCGCGCCGCGGCGGAGCGGATCGCGCAGCTGATCGGCGAGGCGCCAGGCGGCACGGTGGGCTATCGCACGCGGCTGGAGTCCGTGACCGGCCCGGCGACGCGGATCGAGGTGATCACCGAGGGGCTGCTGACCCGCCGGCTGCTGGCCGATCCCGGGCTCGATGGCATCGGCTGCGTGATCTTCGACGAGATTCATGAGCGCAGCCTCGAGGCCGATCTCGCCCTGGCGCTGACGCTCGACCTGCAGCGCGGCCTGAGGCCGGAGCTGCGAATCCTCGCGATGTCGGCCACCGCCGACATCGCGACCCTGACCACGCTGCTGGAGGCGCCGGTGATCGAGAGCGCGGGGCGGGTCCATCCGGTGACGATCGAATTCGCCGCGCGCGATCTTGCCGATGCGCGGGACCTGCCGGCGGCGCTGGCCCGCGCGGTGCGCGGCGCGCTGGCGGCGCATCGGGGCGACGTTCTCGCCTTCCTGCCCGGTGTTGGGGAAATCCGCCGCGCCGCCGAGGCGCTGGAGGGCGCGCCGGCCACGATCATGCCGCTCTACGGCGACCTGCCGCCGGCGGAACAGGCGCGGGTGCTGGCCCCATCGAGCCAGCGGCGCGTCATTCTCGCGACCAGCATCGCGGAGACCTCGCTCACCGTGCCGGGGGTGCGG
>NZ_AFPR01000422.1:0-790 GCF_000219295.1 Acidiphilium sp. PM | reverse complement strand
ACCCCCACCGCCGCCGCCGAACTCGCCGTGCCCGACCGCATGGCGCTGGCCGCCGATCTCGCCCAGAGCGGCGCGCGGCTGACCGGCGCGCTCACCCGCGTCACCCAGTCGGTCCGCCTGCGGCTCGACCGCGCCGCCGCCGCCCTGCCCGACCTGCCCTCGATGATCGGCACCGCCCGCCAGCGGCTGGATGATCGCGGCGAGCGCCTCGCCCTCGCCCTGCCCCGCCTCGTCGCCGCGAAGCGCGCCCAGGCGCGGGAAGTCGCCGCCCGCCTCGTGCATCCGCGCGAGATCATCGCCGCCCGCCGCCACAGCCTCGCCCTGCTCGGCCAGCGCCTCGCCGCCCCGGCCCCCGGCCTGCTGCGGGAGAACCGGCTCCGCCTCGGCGCGCTCGCCGCCCGCCTCGAAGCCCTGTCCTATCACGCGACACTGGCGCGCGGCTTCGTGATGGTGGCGACCCCGTCCGGCGATCCCGTCACCACGCGGCGCGACGCCGGATCGAAACGCCACCTCGTGCTGCATTTCGGCGACGGCACGCTCGGCGTCCGTCCCGAAGCCGACCGCGCGCCGCCGGCGCAGACCAGCCTCGATCTCTGATCCGGCCGGATATCAGGAGGCTGTCGGCGCCACCGGCAGCAGCGGCCCGGCGAAGACGATCGGCATGTCCGGCTTGCCGGTGGGCGAGCCGCCGGGCGGCTCCACCGTCACCGCGATCAGCGTGTGCGCCCGGCGCAGCCGCGCCGGCACGTCGTTCGCCGGCAGCCTTGTCGCCCCCGCCTGCACGAAGCCG
>NZ_AFPR01000423.1:0-884 GCF_000219295.1 Acidiphilium sp. PM | reverse complement strand
CGCCGGCGCCGGCGCGGCGCCGGATGCGGGCGGCAGCACGAAGCGCTGGCCGGGATAGACCAGGTTGGGATCGCGGATGCTCGCCTCGTTCGCCTTGTAGATCAGCGAATAGTCGACGCCGCGGCCATAGACGCGCCGGGCGATCAGCCACAGGCAGTCGCCGCGCTCGATCACGACATGGTGCGGCGCGACCGGGCCGACCGCGCGCGGGGCGTAGGCGGTCTTCATCTCGCCGATGACGGCCCCCTTCGCGTCATGCGCCGTGAGGCTGAAGGTGCCGGGCTTCGCCGGCATGTGCTCGACCTTCAGCGTCCAGCGGCCATCCGGGCCGGCGGTCGCGGTGCCGAGCGGAGCGCCGTCGAGCGAGAGCGAGACCTGCGCGCCGGGCTTCGCCGTGCCGGCGATCAGCGCGTGGCCCTTGCCGTCGTAGTCGACCGAGCCGATGCCGAGCGTGCCCGGCGCCGGGCCCTGGCCGCTCAGCACCTTCGAGGGCTCGCCGCTCTTGCCGGCGAGCACCGCGAGCGGCCCCTCGTTCGGCGCGGCGGGCACCGAGACGGTGACGTCGCGGTTGCTGGCCAGGGTCTGGCCGCCGGGGCCGGTGGCGGAAAGGGCGAGCTGCTGGCCGCCGGCGGGCAGCGGGCGGGAGGTGACGAAGGCGAAGCTGCCGGAGGAATCCGCCTTCACCGTGCCGATCGTCTTGCCGTTGGCGGTGATGGTGACGGTGGCGCCGGGCGCGGCGTGGCCGGCGATCACCGCGTTGCCGCCGGCATCGACGCGCACCGTGTCGAAGCTCGGGGTGCCGGCGGGCCTGGCCGGCGACGCGGCGGGATGGACGGTGGCGTTCGGCGGCGGCGCGACCGGCCGGGTCGGTTCGATGTCGCGGC
>NZ_AFPR01000424.1:0-980 GCF_000219295.1 Acidiphilium sp. PM | reverse complement strand
GAGGTCGCGCGCGGCGGCGCGCGGCAGATGGCCGGCGGCGGCGAGCGCGCGCAGGGCCGGCAGCGTCGCCGGGATGCGCAGCGCCGGCTCGTGCCCACCCCAGACCAGTTCCAGCGTCTGCACGATGAACTCGATCTCGCGGATGCCGCCGCGGCCGAGCTTGACGTCGCGCCCGGCGATGCGGCCGGGGGCGTCGCGCCGGCGCTGGTCGATCCGCCGCTTCATCTCGTGGATTTCGGCGACGGCGGCAAAATCGAGATTGCGGCGCCAGATGAAGGGGCGAATCTGCTCGAGGAAGGATGCGCCGAAATCGCGGTCACCGGCGACCGGCCTTGCCTTGGAAAACGCGGCGCGCTCCCAGGTGCGGCCCTGGCTTTCGTAGTAGCTGAGCGCGGCGGCGAGGCTGACGACCGGCGGGGTGGCGGCGGGGTCGGGGCGCAGGCGCAGATCGACGCGGAAGACCATGCCATCCGAATCGCGCTCGGTGAGCAGCGGAACGAGATCGCGCGCGAGGCGCGCCATGGCGGATTGCGAATCGTCCCGGTAAACGGAAGATGAAGGATCGAACAGCAGCACGAGGTCGATATCGCTCGAATAGTTCAGCTCGCGCGCGCCGAGCTTGCCCATGCCCAGCACGGCGAAGCGGCTAGCCCGTTCGGGGTCGGCCGGATCGGGCAGGCTGATGGTGCCGCGCGCGTGCAGGTGACGCAGCAGATGGCGCAGTGCGAGGCCGATGCTGGCATCCGCAAGGTCGGACAGCGCGGCGGTGACCTGCTCGACGCCCCAGGCGCCCGACAGGTCGGCCAGCGCGATGGCCAGTGCTGCACGGCGCTTGACCTCGCGCAGGGCGCGGCCGATCGCGGCGCGGGTCGCGAGCGGGTCGGCTTCGCGCAGCAGGGCCAGCGCCTCTTCCATCACCGGGCCGGCGCCCTCGGCGAGCACGCGCGGCGGAATATCGGACTCGCGCAGGGCGAGATGGG
>NZ_AFPR01000425.1:0-585 GCF_000219295.1 Acidiphilium sp. PM | reverse complement strand
CCGGGGCGCGGCCGGGCTTCTGGAAACGGCTGCTGCGCATGCTGGGAGTTGGCCGATGAAGCCCGCGCCGTTCGCCTATTGCCGCGCGGGGACGCTGGATGAGGCGCTGGACGCGCTGCGGACCCACGGGGCCGATGCGCGGGTGCTGGCCGGAGGACAGTCGCTGGTCGCGATGCTGAACATGCGGCTGGCCCGGCCGCAGGTTCTGGTCGACATCATGCGGATCGGCGCGCTGGCCGAGGTGCGCCACGCGGGCGGGCAGCTTCGGATCGGCGCCGGGGTGCGGCAGGCGGCGCTGCTGGCGCGGCCCGGGCTGGCCGGCGAGGCGCCGCTGCTCGGTCTCGCGCTTCCCTGGATCGGCCATTACCAGACGCGCGCGCGCGGCACCGTTTGCGGCTCGGTCGCCCATGCCGATCCGAGCGCTGAAATTCCGCTCTGCCTGCTGGCCCTCGACGGCGCGGTGCATCTTCGCAGCGCGGCGGGCGCGCGCGTGATCGGCGCCGCCGACTTCTTCCTCGGCACGATGCAGACCGCACGGCGTGACGACGAGCTGATCGAGGCGGTCAGCCTGCCGGATGCCTTGTC
>NZ_AFPR01000426.1:0-516 GCF_000219295.1 Acidiphilium sp. PM | reverse complement strand
CCGCCCCGTCCTGGCTGCGCGGCGGCGGCCTCGCCACCGACGCGAAGGGCTTCGTCGCCGTGCCCCCACGCTGCGCTCCATCTCGCACGAGAATGTCTTCGCCGCCGGCGACATCGCCGGGTTCGGCGGCATGAAGGTGCCGAAATCCGGGCTTTACGCGGTCCGCCAGGGCCCGGTCCTGGCCGAGAATCTCCGCCGCCATGTCGATGGCCGGCCGCTCCGCCCGTTCCGCCCGCAGCGCGCCGCCCTCTACCTGCTCGCCACCGGGCCGGACCACGCGATCGGCACCCGCAACGGCATCGTCTTTTCCGGCGCCTGGGTCCGCCGCTGGAAGGACCGGATCGACCGCCGCTTCATCGCCCGCTTTTCCACGCCCTGACCGGCTTTCCGCGCCCCCGCCCGCCATTCCGCCCCTTGCTCCGCCGCCCGATCCGCGCCAGAGACGTCGCGGTCCAGGAACATCGCAAGGAGGCGGAAAGCCAGACATGAGCGAAACGGTTCACGACATCCTGCGCG
>NZ_AFPR01000427.1:0-550 GCF_000219295.1 Acidiphilium sp. PM | reverse complement strand
CTCGTCCTGATGGTGGTGCTCGGGGCGGCGCCGGTGGCGGGGCTGCGATGAGGGACGCCGAGATCGCCGGCCTGCTGGCCGCATCCACGGTCGAGCCCTGCGGCGGGGCGGCGCTGCATCTGCTGACGCCGGCGGACTGGCAGCACCTCGCGACGCTGGTGGATCCGGCGGATTTCGCCGGCCTGTTCGTGGCCGATGGCCGCGCCCATGCGCTGTTCTTCCGCGCCGCGCCGCTGCTGGTCGCGGTGACGCTGGCGGACAAGGCGTTTCCCGCCCTGTCCCCGTCCATTCCCGCCGCTTCCTGGTTCGAGCGGCTGGCCGCCGAGCGCGATGGCGCGATCGCGACGGGCGCGGCCGACACGCGCCCGGCCGTCCGCCACGGCGAGGGCGACGCCGCCTGGCCGCGCTTCGCCGAACCGGCGGGCGAGGGGGCGTTTCAGGTCGGGCAGGGGCCGGTTTCGGGGCTGATCGCCCGGCCGGTTCATCGCCGATTCACCATCGAGGCGGGACGGATCGCCCGGCTCGAGCATCGGCACGGCTATGCCCATCG
>NZ_AFPR01000428.1:0-599 GCF_000219295.1 Acidiphilium sp. PM | reverse complement strand
CGCCCTGCGTGTCGCGGCCGACCGGCTGCACCTGTTTCCGTTCAGCGGATAGTCACGACCCGTCCTCCGCGCCGGCGGGGCGGATTGCGATGCGCGTGCCGTCGCGGATCCGCTCGCCCGGATACAGCACCACGCGCTGCCCCGGCGCGAGCCCCGCGCGGATCTCGGCCTCAAGCCCGCCGCGCGCGCCGACCGTCACCGCCCGCCGCCGTGCCACGCCACGGTCATCGACGTACACCGCCCAGCCATCCCCCGTCCGCACCAGCGCGCCGAGCGGCACCCGCAGCACATCGCCCTGGAACGTGATCACGTGCACATCGACCCGATACCCGTCGCCGAGCGCCTGCCAGCGCGCGGGCGGATCGGTGAGGTCGAGCACGACATCGACGCGCTGCTCCTCGATCCCCAGCGCCGAGACCTTCATCCGCCCGACCGGATCGATCCGGCGGATCACCGCGTGCAGGTCCGGCCCACCCCAGCCGGTGACGATCGCCGCCTCGCCCTGGCGCATCCTCACCGCATCCTCCGAGAGCGGATCGATGACGATCTCGAGCTGGTGCGGATCGCCGATATCGAGCAGCGCCGCCCCCGCCGCGACG
>NZ_AFPR01000429.1:0-505 GCF_000219295.1 Acidiphilium sp. PM | reverse complement strand
CCCGGCAGCACGCCGTAGCGGGTGACGTAGGTGCGCGCGGCGTCGGCCAGCATGATGCCGGGGCGGTCGTTGTCGGGGAAGGCAGGGGGCGCTCGATGGCGCCGGTGGCGATCACCACCTCGCGGGCGCGGACCTGCCAGAGCCGGCCGCGGGGCTGGGTGTCGTCGGGTTCGCCGAGATGATCGGTGAGGTCCTGGGCGAGGCCGATCATGTTGTGCGGGAAATAGCCGAAGGCGATGGTGCGCGGCAGGATGGTGACCTGGCCGGCGGCCTGCAGCCAGCTCAGGCGGGTGGCGAGGAAGCTCGCGGCATTGGTGCCGTCGAGCGTCGCATCCGTCTCGGCGAGGAGGGCGCCGCCAAGCTCGGCCTGTTCGTCGCACAGGATCACCCGCGCGCCGGAGGACGCGGCGGCGAGGGCGGCCTCGATGCCGGCGGGGCCGGCGCCGACCACCAGCACGTCGCAATGGGCGTAGCGCTGGGCGTAGCAGGCGGCGTCCGCCGCCTC
>NZ_AFPR01000430.1:0-1032 GCF_000219295.1 Acidiphilium sp. PM | reverse complement strand
CCGCCGGCGCCACGCCGCCGCGCGCCCGCGCCTCCGGCATCGCCACCGCCGCCACCGCCCGCACCGTGCAGCCGGCAAGATCGAGCGTCTCCACCGCGCAATCCTCCTCATGCAGCAGCAGCACGACCTCGCCCGAAGGCGGCGGATCGAATTGCGGCGGAAGCGCCGGCCCCGGCCGCACCGCCTCGGTGAGCGGTTCCGCCGCCTCGTCGAGCAGCCCGCGCGGATCGAACCGCCCGCCGGTGAAGCGCGCGATGTTCTCCGCCCGCGCGAGATAGTGCTTGCCCGGCGTGTGCAGCCCCGCCACCCACCGCCACGACAGCGTGTTGGAGGCGATGTCGCCATCCAGCAGGTGGCGGAGAAAGAAATCCGCCCCGAGTTCCCAGGGCAGCCGCAGCGTGAAGATCCAGATCGAGGCGAACCACATCCGCGCATGGTTGTGCAGGTAGTTCCGCGCGACGATCTCCCGCGCCCAGGAATCGAAACAGTCGATCCCGGTCCGCCCGGCGCAGGCATCGTGAAACGCGCGCCGCAGCCCCTCCTCGGTCGCGAGCCGGTTCTCCGCCCGCCGCAGCCCGGCGCGATAGAGATCGTACACGCCGGGCCGCTGCTCCAGCCAGCCCTTCCAGTAGGTCCGCCAGCCGACCTCCTCGATGAATTTCGCGGCCGCCTCGCCATGCGCCGCGAACGCCGCCCGCGCCACCTCCGCCTCGGTCAGCAGCCGGTGCCGCAGCCAGGGCGACAGCTGCGAGACCGCCCCTTTCCGCTCCGGTCCGGGATCGGTATTCCGCCCCGCCGCATAAGCCGCCCCGGCGCGCGGCAGGAAGGCGGCAAGGCGGTCGAGCCCGGCGTCGCGGGTGGGAATCGGTTCGGCATCCATGCCCCGCAAATGGCGCCTCGGCCGCTCTTGGCAATGCCCGCCGGATCGGCCAAACAGACTGACAGGAGGTTTGGGTGGACAAACAGGCCGTGACCAGCGCCGACATCGCCGCCGCCGAGCGCGTTCTCGGCATCGCCCAGACCGGGCCGGAA
>NZ_AFPR01000431.1:0-534 GCF_000219295.1 Acidiphilium sp. PM | reverse complement strand
TGCGCGCCCGCGGCCGGCAAATCAACCGTCAAACCGTGGATCGCCCTTTCGGCCGCGCGCCGGACAAGCTATCCCGGTGCGGCTAGGAGACAGTGCGGGGGTTTTGCGTGCCGGATAGCGCCACCAGGGAAACCGTCGGAACGGCCGTGCTGCGGCCGCTTCAGCAGGAGGATGCCGCCCGCTTCCACCAGCTCATCAACGACTGGGACATTTGCCGCCGGCTGCCGGAAGCGCCGTTTCCCTACCCGCTGGAGACCGCCGAGGCCTGGGTGGCCGCGGCGGTGGCCGACCGTGCCGCCGGGCGCGCCCACGAATTCGCGATTCTCGATGCGGATGGCAGCATGATCGGCAGCGCCGGGCTGCGCCTCGATGCCGCGCGGGGCAGCGCTGCGCTGGGATACTGGATCGGCCGCCGGTTCTGGCGCCGCGGCCATGCGGGGGCGGCCGTCGCCGAGCTGCTGCACTGGGGGTTCGCCGAGCTGCCGATCGCGACGATCGAGGCGACGGTGGCCGCCGACAACGCGGCGTCGATCG
>NZ_AFPR01000432.1:0-506 GCF_000219295.1 Acidiphilium sp. PM | reverse complement strand
CGCGGCGCCAGCCCCGCCAGCCGCTTCAGCGCCCGGCCGATCAGGTGGCGCACGCTGTGCGCGCGGTTCAGCGCCGAATCCGGGTTCTGGAAGACGATCTGCAACGCCTTGCGCTGGGCATCGCTCCGCCCCGCCGCCTCCGGCGCGGCAATCTCGCCGTCCAGCTCCACCCGGCTCGCCGCATCCGGGCGGACGAGGCCGAGCAGCAGCCGCGCCAGCGTCGTCTTGCCGCTGCCGCTTTCGCCGACGATGCCGAGCGTCTCCCCCCGCCCGAGCGTGAGCGACACCTCGCCGAGCGCGCGCAGCGCCCGCCCGCCGATCGCGAAGGTCTTGGAAAGATTCTCCGCCCGCAGCACGGTCTCCGCCGGGGCGGCCTCCGGCGGCGCCAGTGCGGCGGCGGGCGCGTCCGCCAGCGTGCCCGCGCGTTGCCAGTGATGGCAGCGCGTCGTCTGCTCCCCCTCGCGGTGCGGCGGCGGCGGGCGGGTCCGGCAGGTCTGATCGGCCAG
>NZ_AFPR01000433.1:0-660 GCF_000219295.1 Acidiphilium sp. PM | reverse complement strand
CAGCAGGATCTGCCGGTCCTCCGCAGCACAGGCGCGGTAAAGCCGCATCAGCGCCAGCTCGTCGCCCTGCAGCGACCCGGTCTCCCCCGAGACCAGATAGGCGATCGAGGTGCCGAGCACCTTCGAAATCCGTTCGAGATTTTCCCGGACCTGCCCGGCCCGGTCGGTTTCCCACTGCGCGATCGCCGAGCGCGACACGCCGAGCTGCGCGGCAAACTCGTCCTGGGTGAGATTGTTCGCAAGGCGCAAGGCGCGGATTCGTTGCCCGACCGATTCCGGGGGCGTCTGTTTCTTCGGTGCCATGGTGTCAACATAAAGACGTGCCGGGAGTCGCGCCAGCCGCCGTTAAGGGATTTGACAAAAAAAACGTGACGAATAATAACTTTTTTTGTCAGGCCTCCTGATGGGTCCGTTATCATGTCTCATCTGTCTCAAAAATCAAAAATTGAGATTTTCCGAGGCAACGACATGTTGCTCCGCAACACATGCCGGATCATGACGCGCGTCTGGCCGCCGCGTTAACAAATGAAGAAACTTCGTCGGGCGAAAAAGCAACCTGCGCTGGTAGTCAGGCTGACAGACTCAGCCTTGCAACCTTGCCGCGAAAAACCCGTCCATGCCGCCGCGCTCCGCCCACATTCCGGGATGGGTGGCAAGGTC
>NZ_AFPR01000434.1:0-721 GCF_000219295.1 Acidiphilium sp. PM | reverse complement strand
CGGGCGATCGGCCAGGTGCGGCGGGCGCTGGGGCGGGCGATCCCGATCCTGATCCATGGCGAGACCGGGGTGGGCAAGGACGTGATGGCGCGGGCGATCCACGCCGCGGGGCCGCGGCGGGGCGGGCCGTTCGTCGCCGTCAACTGCGCGGCGCTGCCGGAGACGATGATCGAGGCGGAGCTGTTCGGCTACGCGCCCGGCGCCTTTACCGGGGCGCGGCGCGAGGGCGCGCCGGGGCGCATCCGCGAGGCGGCGGACGGCGTGCTGTTCCTCGACGAGATCGGCGACATGCCGCTGGCGATGCAGACCCGGCTGCTGCGGGTGCTGGAGGAGCGGGTGGTGACCCCGCTCGGCGGGCGGCCGGCGCCGGTGGATTTCGCGCTGATCTGCGCGACCAACTGCGACCTGCGCCGGGCGGTGGCCGAGGGGCGGTTCCGCGCCGACCTGTTCTACCGGATCAACGGGCTCGGCGTCGCCCTGCCGCCGCTGCGCCGGCGCACCGACCTCGATGCGCTGGTCGAGCGCATCCTGCGGCTCGATGCGGCGGGGGAGACGGTGCGCGGCGTCGCCCCCGGGCTGATGGCGGCGTTCCGGGCGCATGACTGGCCGGGCAATATCCGCCAGCTCGCCAATGTGCTGCGGATCGGCCAGTCGATGTGCGAGGCGGACGAGACGGAGATCGGCTGGGAGCACCTGCCGGACGATATCGCCGAGGAACTGC
>NZ_AFPR01000435.1:0-528 GCF_000219295.1 Acidiphilium sp. PM | reverse complement strand
CCTCGCCACGACCGGCCTGCCGGCCCGGCGGCGCTTCCTGCGCGGCGGCAATTTCTTCCGCATCGCCGAGCGCGCCGGCGCGCAGGCGCTGCCGCTGGTGATCATGCTCGGCTTTCTCATCGGCATGATCCTCGCCTTCCAGTCGGCGATCCCGATGCGCCAGTTCGGCGCCGACATCTACGTCGCCGCCCTGGTCTCGCTGTCGCTGTTCCGCGAGCTCGGCCCGCTGCTCGCCGCCGTCATCCTCGCCGGGCGCACCGGCTCGGCCTTCGCCGCCGAACTCGGCACGATGATGGTCAACGAGGAAGTCGCGGCACTGACGACGATGGGAATCGACCCCGGCACCATGCTCGTCATTCCCCGGATGGCGGCGGCGATGCTGGTGATGCCGGCCCTCGCCCTCGGGATCGACGTTTCGGGCGTGCTCGGCATGGGCTTCGTGATGGGCATTCTCGGCTTTCCGCCCTCGGCGATCGTCGCGCAGATGCAGATGGCGACCAGCCCGCACGACGTCCTGCTCGGGCTGAT
>NZ_AFPR01000436.1:0-598 GCF_000219295.1 Acidiphilium sp. PM | reverse complement strand
CGTCTCGGTGCTGTACTACGCCGACCGGGTGAACCAGCTCCCCCTCGGCGTCATCGGCACCGCGGTCGGCACCGTGCTGCTGCCGAGTCTCTCGCGCCAGTTCCGCCGCAACGAGACCGATGCCGCCCGCGAATCGCTCAACCGCGCCATCGCCGTCTCGCTGCTGCTCACCCTGCCCGCCGCCGCCGCCCTCGCCGCGATCGGCCTGCCGGTGATGCGCACCCTCTTCGCCCACGGCGCCTTTTCCGACGCCGACGCCGCCCGCAGCGCCGCCGCCCTCGCCGTCTATGCCTTCGGCCTGCCCGCCTTCGTGCTGGTGAAGCTGTTCGCCCCCGGCTTCTTCGCCCGCGGCGACACCTCCACCCCGGTCAAGACCGGGCTCGCCGCGGTCGCGATCAACCTCGCCCTCAACCTCGCCCTGATGCACCCGCTGCAACAGGTCGGCATCGCGCTCTCGACCAGCCTCGCCGCCTGGTTCAACGCCCTCGCCCTCGCCCTCCTGCTCCGCCGCCGCGCCGATTTCGCGCCGGACCGCGCGCTCGCCCGCCGCATCCTCGCCATCGCGCTGGCGAGCGGGCTGATGGCCCTGCCCTGCTCG
>NZ_AFPR01000437.1:0-645 GCF_000219295.1 Acidiphilium sp. PM | reverse complement strand
CGTCACGAAACTCGCCCGCCCGGTGATGAACTCCCGCGTCCCGTCGATCGGGTCGATCACCCAGTTGAACCGCCCGCGCCGGTCGTCGCCGAATTCCTCGCCGATCACCCCGAACCCCGGCGTGTGCCGCGCCAGCGCCGCGCGCATCGCCGTCTCCGCCGCCCGGTCCGCCGCCGTCACCGGGCTCGCATCCGCCTTGTCGTCGGCACCCACGCCGGCGCGGAAATACGGGCGGATCGCCGCCCGCGCGGCCTCCGCCGCGGCCTTCGCCGCCTCGATCGCGCCCTCGGGGATCATCCGGCGGCCAGCACCCGCGGCGCCTCCCCGTCCCACCAGATCGAAACTCGGCTGCCCTGTGCCACAGCGCCAGCCTCCGCACTCGGCATCGCCGCCGCGAGACTGAAGCCGCCATCCACCTCGATGCGGATCGACGTCAGCGCGCCGAAGAAAACCCGCGAGGCGACCACCCCCTCCAGCAACGCCTCCGCCGCCCCCGGCGGGCCGAGCCGCACCGTCTCCGGCCGCAGCAGCACATGCACGTCCGACCCCGCCGCCAGCCCGCGCGCCCGCGCCGCGGGCACCGCCCGCCCGCACAGCTCGACCAGCCCGGCCTCGGCGTCCCGCACCCGGCCGCGCAGTTCCGCC
>NZ_AFPR01000438.1:0-693 GCF_000219295.1 Acidiphilium sp. PM | reverse complement strand
CGCCTCGACCGACTGGTTCGTGCTGCGCGAGGTCCTCGCCAATCCGCGCGTCCGGCTCTACGACGGTTCGATGTCGGAATGGTCGCGCAACCCCGCCCTGCCGATGGTCCCCGGCCACTCGGCCTTCTGAGCGGACCGGATGCGATGAAACCCGGCCCCCGCCCCGTGTGGAATCCCCATGCCGCCGGGGCGGCGCTGGGGGTGCTGCTGTTCGTCACCTTCCTCGCCACCGGCCACGGGCTCGGCGTCACCGGGGCGACGACCTACGCCACCGCGTCGGCCCTGGCGGCGGCGTCGCCGCGCGGGCTCGCGCCGCACAGCTACCTCGCCGCCTATGCCCGCGCCGGCCTCGATCAGTGGATCGTCTGGGAAGCCGGCGGCATGCTTCTCGGCGGCCTCGCCGGCGCCGCCCTCGGCCGCCGCCTGCGCCCGCGCATCGACGGCCCGCGCCTCGCCGCCTCGCCGGTCCGTCTCGCCCTCGCCCTGCTCGGCGGCACCGCCTCCGGCTTCGGCGCGCGCATGGCGATGGGCTGCACCAGCGGCATGGGCCTGTCCGGCTCGGCGCCGCTCGCCGTCGCCGGCTTCGTGTTCCTCATCGGCTTCTTCGCCGCCGGCCTCCTCGCCGGCCGCCTCGTCGCGCCGCTCTGGGGCGGGGAGGGCGGGCGATGATCCATCTCCCCCTGGCTGGACCGG
>NZ_AFPR01000439.1:0-567 GCF_000219295.1 Acidiphilium sp. PM | reverse complement strand
CCCGCCGCCGCTCGCGGCCAGCGCCTCGATCCCGGCGGCCTCGGCATAGGTCGCGGCATCGGCGTAGCGGCCGGCGTTCACGAGGCGGCAGAACCCGTCGATCAGCATGTCGCGCTGCGCCGCCGGACCGAGGGCGAGGCCGGCGATGCGGGCGGGAACGTCCGCCGGGTCGCCGGTCGCGAGGTCGAGCAGGGCGAGGGCGAGGCGGGTGTCGCGGCCGATCGCGTCGTCGCGGGCGACGGCGTGGCTGACGATGTTCTCGGCATCGGCCATCGCCACCGCCTCGTCGTGGCGGCCGGCGGCGACGAGGCGGGTGAAGGCGGTGAGCACCGCCTCGACCCGGCGCCGCGCGTCGATCCGCAGCGGGCGGAGCAGGAGCGGGATCTCGGCCGGGTCGGCATGGCGGGCGATGGCGCCGGCGAGGGCGTTCGAGGCGTCGGTGCCGAGCGCGTCGGTGCGGCCGGCGCAGAGCGGGGCGGCGCGGTGCAGCAGCGGGACGAGGGCGGCTTCCTCGCCGTCGTTCGACAGGCGGACGACGGCGCCGAGCAGGAGGGGCGCGCCGGGGCT
>NZ_AFPR01000440.1:0-629 GCF_000219295.1 Acidiphilium sp. PM | reverse complement strand
TCGCCTGCGCAACACCCTGGCCCAGCCCGATTCGGGCGATCTGCGCGAACGCACCGCCCGCGCGTTGCGCGACTTCGAGCAGGCGGGCCGCAATGCCGGCATCCCGAACGACCAGCTGCGCCCCGCGCATTACGCCCTGTGCGCCAGCCTCGATGACGTGGTGCTCGCCACCCCCTGGGGCAGCAGCGGCGCCTGGGCCGCGCGCTCGATGGTGTCCACCTTCCATCAGGAGGTCCGCTCCGGCGAGCGCTTCTTCGACATCCTCAAGCAGATCATGCAGAACCCGGGCCGGTTCCTGCCGGTTCTCGAGCTGATGTATATCTGCCTCTCGCTCGGCTACATGGGGCGCTACCGGCTCAGTCCGCGCGGCCCCGCCGAGATCGACCGGCTGCGCGAGGATGTCTATGCCGTCCTCCGCCGCGCCCGCCCGGCCGCCAGCCCCGAACTGGCGCCCCACTGGCAGGGCGTTGCGGCGCCCTACCGCCCGCGCCGCCCGTCCCTGCCGGTCTGGGTCGCCGCGGTGGCGGCCGCCGGGGTGCTGGCCCTTGTCTACGCGGCCTTCGACTACGGGCTCGGCGGCCAGTCCGCCACGCTCTACGCGCAGTCGGTCGCCGCCCACCCGGCGCGGA
>NZ_AFPR01000441.1:0-15259 GCF_000219295.1 Acidiphilium sp. PM | reverse complement strand
AGCACGGCGAGGGCGGCAACCAGACTCGTGCCCCGCGCCGCCGGCGCCGGCGCGCCCGGCACCACCGCCGGCAGCGCGTGATCCTCGCGGAACGGCAGGCCCAGCAGGATGATCACGAACAGCACGATCGAGAAGAAGATGTAGCCGTACAGCACGTGATCGGTCGCGGCGGCCTTCGCACTGCCTTCGGCATAGCCGAGCCAGATGATGCCGAGCGCGCGGAACCCGTTCGCGATGACCGGCACGACGAGGCAGACGGCAATGAACGCCAGCCGCCGCCCGGTGGAGCGGAAGATCACCAGCGCATACAGCACGGCGAAGGCGATGGCGGCGATCAGGAAGCGCAGCCCGGCGCAGGCCCGGGCGATGCGGAACGCGCCGGCGGCGATCTCGATCGTGGTGCCGTGCAGATAATGGGCGATCCCCAGCAGGCTCAGGCCGGCGGCGGCGAATTCGGCGGTGAAACGCTGGAGCGGCGCGACCAGGAAACTGCCGAACGGCACGAGGAAGACCAGGTACCAGAACGGCGCGCGAAAATGCCAGTAGACCGACCGGCCGAGCACGCCGAGCAGCAGGCATTGCAGGATCCCCATCGCGGCGAGCTGGCGGCCCTCCATGATGCCGAGGCGCTGGGCGACGAACCATGCCAGCGCGAAGGGCACCGCCAGCAGCGCCGCGCGCGGCTCGGCCGCGGGCTCAAGCGCGGCGAACCCGGCGCGGCGTTCCCACAGCAGATACAGCGCGATCGGCAGGATCAGGAAGCAATGATTATACGCCGTCGACGCCCACCAGACGCCATAGGCGGCCTCGGCCTCATGCGCGAAGACGATGCCGAACCCGACGATGCCGAGGGCAAGCGCCAGCCCGGCCCGGCGCCATGAAGCGCTCACGCGAGCACCCGGTCGAGTGCTGCGAGCGCGGTCGACCAGCCGTGATTCGCGATCACCGAAGCCCGCCCGGCCGCACCGAGCCCGGGCCACTCGCCCCGCAGGATCGCCCGCGCGCCGGAGAGCATCGCCGCCGCGTCATCGGCGACCAGCGCATCGCGCCCGGCGATCGCGGATATGCCGGTCAGGGCGGCGGTGGTGGTCAGCACGGGGCGGGCCATGGCCATGGCTTCGAGCACCTTGTTCTGGATGCCGCGGGCGATGCGCAGCGGCGCGACCGCCAGGGCGGCGTGACGGAGATAGGGGCGGATGTCGGGCACGTCGGGATGCACGTCGATGGATGGATGCGCCGCCAGCGCGCGGATCTGCGGCGCGGGATCGGCGCCGACGATGTGGAACACCGGCCCGGGCCGGTCCCGCGCCAGGTCGGGCATCACGCTCTGGGCGAACCACAGGCAGGCGTCGATGTTCGGCCGGTAGTCCATCGCGCCGGTGAACACGATGGCCGGCCGGTCGGGCGGATAGGGGTTGGGCCAGTCCTGCCCCGGATCGAAAAACCCGGTATCGACGCCGTTCGGCACCGCCTCGGTCCGCGCCCCGGTCTCCGGCGCCAGGGCGGTGAAGCGGTCGCGCTCGGCATCGGAAACCAGGAAGGTGCGGGTGAAGCGCGCCGTCGCGGCCCGTTCGAGGGCGAGCAGCGTGCGCGCCTCCCGCCGCCAGACCAGCGCGCGAAGGCCGCCGGACTCCGCGCCATAGGCGGCGAATTTCTCCGAATCGAGATCCACCATGTCGAACAGCGTCGGCAGCCCGTCGGCATCGTCGAGATACGGCGCCATCGCGCTGGAGAACACCAATGCGCGCTCGATCGGGTGGTTCCGGCGCGTCTGCCGCACCCAGGCGCGCAGCCGCCGGTCATGGAAATAGCCGACGCTGAGCGGCATCCCGGGCCGCAGCCGGGCGAGCGCGCGCAGCCGCGCCAGCCGCGGATCGAGCGGGATCGCCGCGACCGAGGCGAGGCCGGGCCGCAGCGTCTCGACATGCGCCATGTCCTCTTGCCGGTCGACGAAGCAGCCGAGATGGACGTCGTATTTCCGGCTGAGATGATCCAGCCAGCGGAAGGAGCGGATCTTGTCGCCCTTGTTCGGCGGATAGGGCAGCCGGTGGGCGAGAAACAGCAGATGCATCGCCCCTCACCCGAGGCCGCGGATGATCGCCGGGCCCAGCCGGTTCACCACCGGCCGCGGCAGGCGCTTCCAGAGCGCGATCATGGCGCGGTATTTCGGATTGAGCGGGTTGTTCTCCGGGATCGCGGCACCCGGCGCCAGCGCGAAGCAATAGGGCAGCGGCGCGGGCGCGAAGCCCCAGTTCTTCTTGAAGTCGAAGGCGCCGGTGCCGGCCTTGCTGCGGCCGAAATCGAACCCGCTCAGCCCCCGCTCCCGGGCGCGGCGCATCAGCGCCCAATACATGAAGTCATGACCGCCGACGCCCCGCGCCGCCGGCCCGCCGCCGGCGTAATAGGGCAGGATCTCGTCGCGGAACACGAAGGACAGCACGGCGCAGACCGGCCGGTCCTCGTGCCGCACGGTCAGGATCTCGACATCCCGGCCAAGACCTTCCAGCAGGGCGCGGACATAGCGGCGCGAGAAGA
The DNA here is from genome assembly GCF_000219295.1 of Acidiphilium sp. PM. NCBI lineage: Bacteria > Pseudomonadati > Pseudomonadota > Alphaproteobacteria > Acetobacterales > Acidocellaceae > Acidiphilium > Acidiphilium sp. PM. Next base: position 12,724 of record NZ_AFPR01000441.1, on the reverse strand, counting down.
CCGGCGTGCCGAGATGATGCACGCTCTCGGCATAGAGCGAAAAGAACGGCTCGACCGTGTGCTCGATCCGGCTGGTCAGCCCGCGCTCGATCGCCTTGCGCACCACGGCGCGCTGCTTGCGCGGGATCGCCTTCAGCAGGTCGTCCTCGCCCTCGGGCAGCGTCTTGCGGAAGGTGAAATAGAGCGGCTCGGGGGTGACGAAGCGCTGCGGGTCGAGGTCGAGCCCGCCGCGCGCGCGGAATTCGCACACCGGCGCGCCCAGCCGGCGTTGCAGCGCCAGCGCCGCCTCGGCGAGGCCCTGCAGCGTCTCGCCATCCGCCGCCAGCGGGCCGCCATAGACGGCGAAGGGCAGCGAGACCAGCGCATGGCCGAACAGCAGCGTCTTCACCTCCATCAGCGGTAGCACGCCGCAGACCTGCCCATCGCGCTCGGCGAGCAGGAAATGCGGCCGATGCCCGAAGCCGGTGGCGAGAATCCCGCCCCAGGCGAAGCGGTGAAAGAAGGTCGCGTCGGGATGGGTGTCGACGAACGCATCCCAGGCGGCGGCGTCGCGCGGTTCGGCGGGGCGGTAACGGAGCGTCATGTCAGCACGGGCGGGATGGGTCGAGAAGATCGGCATAGACCCGGTCCATCCGGTCCCAGGCGAAATCCTCCAGCAGGGCCGCGAAGCGCGTCTTCATCCGGCCGAGATTGACCCGGTGGCGAAACCGCGCGCTGAGCCGGGCCTGGGGGATGTGCGGCTGCCCGGGGTCGAGTTCCCAGGGATGGGTGTAGAAGATCTGCGGCCGCCCTTCCCGCCGGTGCAGGTGCCGCACCGCGCCGCGATAGGCGGCATAGGGCAGCAGGCGGAAATAGCCGCCGCCGGCACAGGGCCAGTTGCGCCCGAAGCCGTGAACGGTGGTGAGCGGAATTTCCCAGAGCGACGATCCCGCCGGCCGGAACGGCACGCGCGCGGCATCCGGCGTGCCGTAGAGGTCGTGCTTCACCGGGAACAGGCTGGAGGTGTAGCGATGCCCGGTCTCCTCGAGGATCTCCCACGCCCAGGGCACGTGCGGCCCGATCGAGAAGGTCGGCGCCCGATAGCCGATCACCGCGACGCCGCCGGCATCCTCCAGCGCGGCGCGGGCGCGGGCGAGGTCGGCGCGGAAGGTCTCCGGCCCGATGCGGTCGACCAGCTGGTGCCCGTAGCCGTGGCTGGCGAGCTCGTGCCCGGCCGCGACGATGCGGCGGACCAGACCCCTGTGCCGCTCGGCCACCCAGCCGAAGGTGAAGAAGGTCGCGTGCACGCCGCGCGCGGCCAGCGCCTCGAGCATCCATTCCGTATTGGCCTCGACGCGCCGCGGCCAGCGCTCCCAGCTCTCGCGGTCGATCACGTCGGCGAAGGCCTGCACCTGGAAATAATCCTCGACATCGATGGTCATGGCCCCGGTCAGGCTCATCGGAAGAACTCCGGAGAGGCCGGCGCATCGTCGGGATCGAAGCCGGCCGGCTCGACCAGGCCGGTGCGCGACCGCGCGCGCGGGGCCGGCTCGGGCGGGCTGCCGGCGGTGAGGTCGCGCTCGAGCTCGTCGGCGATCCGCTTCGCCGCCGCCGCGCCGATATGCTGCTCGCCCTCCAGTGCGGCGTTGAACAGCAGCCTGGCGCAGAGGCGGTTGATGCGGCGCGGCACGCCGTTGGTGGCGGCATGGATCGCGGCGACCGCGCCCTCGTCGAACAGGTCGTCGCGCTCGCAGCCGGCCGCGGCGAGCCGGTGCCGGATATAGGCGGCGACATCGGCGGCCGGCAGCGGGTTCAGATGGTAGGAGGCGAGGACCCGCTGGCGCAGCTGTTCCATCTGCGGGCTGGCGAGCGTGCGGCGGAATTCCGGCTGGCCCAGCAGGATGACCTGCATCAGCGGGCGCGACCGGTCCGCGAGGTTGGAGAGCAGGCGCAGGATTTCCAGCGTCTGCGCCGGCAGGGCCTGCGCCTCGTCGATGACGATGACGGGGCGGCGCCCGCGGGCATGGTCGCCGCGCCAGCGCTCGCAGATCTGCCCGAGGAACTCGGCCTGGTCGGCGACGCGGGTGATGCCGAATTCCGCCCCGATCAGGCGGAGCAGCGACCAGCCGCTGACCGCCGGCGTCGTGATCACCGCGGGCCGGTAGGCGCTCGGGTTGAGGCGCGCGAGCAGGCGCTCCATCAGCGTGGTCTTGCCGGCGCCGACCTCGCCGGTGATCACCACGAAGCCATCCCCCTGGGAGAGGCCGAACAGCAGATGCGCCATCGCCCGGCCATGTTCGCCGCTCTCGAAGAAATAGCGCTCGTCCGGCGTCAGCCGGAACGGCATTTCCCGCAGGTTGAAATGGCTTCGAAGCAGATCCACGCTCAGAACACCTTCTGCACGCCGAAGGTGATGCTCGCCTGCACCCCGTTGCCGGCGATGCCGGGCGAAACGCCGTAGCCGTTGAGCGATGTGTTGGTGACCGCGAGCTGCAGGTCGAATTCGAGCCGGTTGGCGGTTTGATAAGTGCCGGTCAGGGCGCCGGTATAGACCGGGCTCTGGCCGAGCCCGGCCAGTGCTCCGCCCTGCGGCGTATCGAGCGTGCTGTAGTCGAAATAGGCGCTGACCGTCGCGCTCCGCGTGAGCTGATGCGAAAACGTGGCCGACGCCGACAGGCTGCGCTGCGAAAAGCCGGACGTGCCGGGCGCGTTGGCGACCAGGGTTTCGTCGCTGCGCACGAGGTTGAGCGAGAGACGGTCGCGCGACCAGCGGGTGATGGTCGCGATCGAGAACTGCCGCGTGCGGAACAGGCCCGACTGGACGCTGAGGCTGTTATTGGTCAGCAGCAGCGGCACCTGCGTGCCGGTGGCGACGATCTGCCCGCCGGCGCTCACCGTGCTGCCGGCAAGGTTGGCCGCGATGGCCTGGGCCTGGGTGGCCAGCGTTTCCGAATAACTGGCCGATAGTGTGGTGCGCGGCGTCAGTTGCAGGGTGGCGCGCAGATAGGGCGCATCGAACCCGTCGCGGTGGCGATAGGCGAGCCGGATATCGACGTCGCGGCGCGGATGCAGATGCAGGCCGATGCTCCAGACGGCATCGGCGATATGGGTCGGCGGAAAGCCCTGGTAGCGGAGATTTTCGTAGCCGCCGGAAACGATGAGAAATTCCTGCGGCAGGAAGGCGTAGCGGACCCGGTCCTCGGCCCGCATCTGGCTCGATCCGTCCAGCACGCCGGTGCCGGTGTCCTGCGAGGCGGTGACGAGGACGACATCGTCGAGATCGGGGAAGAGCGGCACCGTGGTGAACTGCGCGCTGCCCGTCTGCGAAAAGACGTCGTTCGGCACGAAATAGGGAAGCTGGCTGCCGGACAGCGCGGCGCTGTTGCCGGTCTGCCGCGTATACTGGGCCAGATACACCAGATCGAGCCGGCCCAGCCCGCGAAACCTGTAGCGGTAATGCGGGCTGACCAGGTAGCTCTGCGTGGTGGTGCGCGCGTTCGGCGCGATGGCGGCGGAACCACCGGGCGCCAGGCCGCCTTCCGTCGCCTGCTGGGTCAGGAAGGCGCTGGCACTGAGGTCGAGCCGGCCGGGAATCAGCTGGGTCTCGAAGCTGCCGTTCAGCGACTGGCTGATGCCGGAATCCCGGCTCTCGCGCGCGTAGAGTTCGAGCTGCGGCCGATAGTCGAGCGACACGCGCCCGATCGGCGCGGTGCCGACGACACGCAGGCCCGGCGTCAGGCTGGTGATGAATTCGTTGTCGAAGCCATAGGATTTCGGAAATCCGCCGACAAGCGCCTCCTCCGACAGGCCGATCGAGGGGGTGAATTCCAACCCCCTCGGCAGCGGCGCCGGGCCTTCGAGCCCGCCGGACGAGGCGAAGGGGCTCGGCAGCGCGCCGAGGCGCACCGCGGTGCCGAACGGCGCCGCGCTGGTCATCGACGAGTCCGTCACGCCGGCGGACGACGACGATGCTGAAGATGACGACGACGCGGCCGCGTCGCTCGTGGCCTGGGCGACCGCCCGCCCTTCCCGCGCGACCAGCGCCGGCACGAGCAGCAGGGCCATGCGCAGGGTGCGGGCGCGCGGGAACAATGGCGCCGACAACGCGTCAGCCCCTTCTGGCGAACAGGCCGCGCCGGCGCTTCGCCGCGCGGTTCAGCAGCAGGCTGAGCTGCGGGCAGGAATCGAGCAGGTCGAGCGACTGTTCGATTTCGGCGCGGCGCGTCTGCCCGGCCTGCACCACCAGGATCGCCTGCCCGGCGATCGCGGAGATTTCGGTGGCGTCGCTCCTGGTCAGGCAGGCCGGGGCGTCGACCACGACGATCGCGTCCTCGTAGCTGTCGGCCACCGCGCTGGCCAGGCTGCGGACATGCCGCTGGGCGGCCAGAGCGGTGCGGGCTTCGGCGTCGGCCGAGCCGCCGACGGGAATGAACACCAGCCGGTCGATCGCGGTGCCGAGCGGGATCGATCCGGCGAGTTGCCTTGGCGAGTCGCCGAATTCGAGAAGGCCGGGCGATTCCGCAAGACCGAAATGCGCGGTCAGCGAGGCGCCGCCGAAATCGGCATCGACGAGCACGATGTCGCGATCCCCGCCCTCCGCCAGCAGGCCGGCGAGATTCAGCGCGGCGAAACTCTTGCCGTCGCCGTCGCGCGGGCTGGTGACGAGGACGATGTTGTTGCGGCGCACCGGGTCGTGCTGCCCCTGCGCCTGCTGGAAGTGTTCCAGCACATGGTGGCGGACGATCCGGAACTCCTCGCCAACATGACGGTGACGACGAAGGGCGACCATGCCGTTTTCCTCCAGCTGGGCCAGCGACACGACGGCAGGGCGGTGCTGGCGGCGCGGCGCGAGGGGCGAGGAGAATCGCGCGGCGCGCAGCGCGAGCGGTTCGGCCGCGGCGGATGCCTGGCGGGCCGGTTGCGATGCGGCCTGCGGCTCGTTCGTGTTGATCACCGGCATCCCCTCGGCGTCCAGCCCGGCGGCGAGGCGCTCGATCAGGCTGCGGACGGAATTCGGCGGACGTTCGTTCTGGCTCATCCGAGCCCCCCGATGATGAAGGTCGCAATGAAGAGCGCGCCGAACACGCCCAGGAGCAGCGAACCGCCGATGCCGATGCGCAGCGCCGGCATGATCACGCCGGATTGCGGCGAGATGTCGGAAATCTGGCCGATCACCGGGATGCCGAAGCCGCGCAGATCCGCCTCGGAGCGGACGCGGCCCTCGAGTTCGCCGAGCAGCACACCGACGCCGAGCCCGGCGCCGAGGCCGAGGACCAGCACGGCGACGAGGAACAGGCGCCGGTTCGGCCCGATGGGAAGCCGGGGCAGAACCGGCGGATTGATCACCTGCAGCTGCACCTGGTTGGCATCGATATTGGCGGCGGCGCCGATGCGCATCGCCTCGCGCCGGCTGATCAGGTCCTGATATTCCTTCTGCAGGACACCGTAATTCCGGTTGAGGTTGATGAACTTCGCCTCGACGCCGGGCGCCGAACGGGCGAGCGCGGTCAGCTTCGCATGCTCCACCTTGGCGCGCGCCAGCGCGCGGGTCGTCTCGAGGATCCTGGTCTGCGTCTGCAGGATCTCGAGATGCAGCGCCTTGTAGACCGGATTGGCGACCGGCACGCTGTAGCTGGACTTGCCGCCGCCGGCCGGCCCGTGTTCGAGCGCCTTGACCTGCCGTTCGGCCGCCTGCACGCCGGGATAGCTGTTGGTGTATTGCTGGCGCAGCCTGGCCAGGTTGGCGAGGGCCGCGGCGAGCGCGGGGTTGCCGCCGGCGGCCTGGGTTTCCGACAGCAGCGGCTTGGTCTTGGCGAGTTCGCTGGCCAGCAGCGCCTGCTCGGCCTTGGCGTCCTGCAGTTCGGTCTCCAGCTTGCGGACCCGCGCGCCCGATGCCCGCACGGCGGAAACGCCGTCGCTGCCCGGCAGCAGTTCGAGATATTTCGCCTGGAACGCCGCGCGGCGCGCTTCGAGCGATTTCAGCTGGTTGTGGAAATAGTCGATCTGCGATTGCAGGAACTTGCCGGCATTGTCGATGTCGCTCTGGTTGTGGTCCGACGCGCGCTCGACATAGATGTTCACCAGACCGGCGATGATGTTGTAGGCGCGCCGCGGATCGTGGCCGACATAGCGGATGGTGAACAGGTTGCGGCTCTGCGGCACCACGGTCACCCGCGCCCGCAGCCGGCGCACCAGCGCCTCGCGCGCACCCGGCCCCTGCGCGTGCAGCCCTTCGCGGTCGATCAGGTGCTGGAGATTGGGGGTGCTGAGCAGCGTCTGGCGGAGCAGGTTGAATTCCTGTTCGGAATTGCCGTTGATGGCGATGCCGCGCAGCAGCGGCGTCAGCACCGGGTCGGCCGCGACGTAGAGCTGCGCGCTGGCCTCGAAATTCGGCGGCAGCAGCATGACCGCCGTCCACCCGAGCGCGCAGACGAGCCACGCGGTGGCGAGCGCGTACCAGCGCTTGCGCCAGGCGGTGGCGAGCAGCCGCAGTGCGGTTTCGATGAGCTGTTCCATCGGCGGCTCAGAACAGGCTGCGCGGGATGACGACGATGTCACCCGGCTGCAGGGTGATATTCTGCTTCAGGTCGCCCTGGTTCAGCAGCGCGCCGAGGGCGACCGGGATCTTCACGTCATGCCCGCCGGTGCGGCGGATGATGAAGGCGCCATTGGCCAGGCCGAAACGGGGCACGCCGCCGATCTCGGTCATCAGGTCGAGCATGGTCATGCCGTTGACGTACGGGATCGCGCGCGGCTTGCCGGCGCCGATGACCCTGATGTCGCTGCCGAGCGCGCCGTGAAAGCTTTTGACGATCACGGTGACGTTGGGATTCTTGACGTAGCTTTTCAGCCGCCTGGCGATGTCGTTCTGCAGTTGCAGGGGCGTCTTGCCGGCCGCGCGGATGTTCTGGACGAGCGGGATCGAGAATCGTCCGTCCGGCCGCACCGGCACCGCCGCCTCCGAGAGATCGGGCGAGCCATAGACGAACACGCTCAACACATCCCCCGGCCCGATCCGGTAGGTCGGGTTCGGAACCGCGACGGTCGGCACTTTCGGCGCCGGCGGCGCCGCGCAGCTGGCCAGTCCCAGGCTTAGCGCGGCCATGAACAGCAACGGCAGGGTTGTCTTGTGGCGAAAAATCCGCCGGGAACGATCTGAATTCATGGGCTTGCAATCTCCTTGCCGGTCAAAGATCCCGGGCGGCGCGTGAAACGGTCATCGGGGCGGTGATGAAAATTCCGGGCCGGGATCGTGCATCGTCCGACCACGCCGCGGCCGGCCAGGCCCGCGCACCAACCCGTCGCCGCGGGGCGCGGCGACGGGCGCCCAACCGGGTTCACGGCAGCTTGCGGCAGGAGACACGACGATGCTCATGCGGGCCGGTCAGCGACGGGGAACGCGATCGGCGTCCCCGACGCCAGACACGTCGATCGATACGTTCTTCAAAATGACCTCTCTCGCTGAAATACGCGCCTGACAATCAGTTAAGCGATCCCTCAGGGCATAGCATGGCGATCGTGGGAAAGCGACAGATTTATGCACATTTCTGGACTGGAATCTTATTACGGTATAAAAATCACGAGAGCAGCGAGTATGTTTAATTTAAGACAACCTTGCGTTACGACGATCTTCCGCCGAAGACCATGAAGGATCGGCTGCGGTGCCCCTCATGTTGATGAGCGGAGCATCGTCATCGCGCCCCTCATGCGCAGGCCGCCTGTTCGACCGGCGCGCCCGCCGCCGCGCCGCGCCGTGCCAGAACGGTCTCGAAAATCCGGGCCTGGCCGAGGCTGATGCTCCGCCAGTCGTGCGCCGCGGCAAAACCCGCCGTCGCCGCGCGATCGGGCGGGGATGAGAGCAGCGTCAGGATCGCGTCGGCCAGGGCCTCCGGCGTGTTCGCCGCGGCCACGAGTCCCGCCGCCGGATCGCGCACGACCTCGGCATTTCCCGGCGCCGGCGACGCGACGGCCGGCGTGCCGCACGCCATCGACTCGAGCAGCACGTTGGCCCAGCCTTCCCGGCTCGACGCCAGCACGAGAAGATCCGCGCCGGAATAATAGGCGTGCAGATCTTCCTGCGGGATGCTGCCCGCAAACCGCACCCGCCCGCCCAGCCCGAGCGACGCCGCGAGCCTGCGCAACCGCGGCTCCTCCGCGCCGCTGCCGGCGATCAGCAGGTCGTGCGAGCCGAGCCCGCGCCGATGCAGGATCGCCAGCGCGCGGATCACCCGGTCATGCCCCTTGCGCGGGATCAGATGCCCGACCGAGAGCAGATACCGCCGTTGCTGGCCGATCCGCTCGCGAGCCAGCACGGGGTCGATCGCGACGAACCGCCCGAGGTCGACGCCGTTGCGCAACACCGTGACCGATCGCGGGTCCGCGCCCAGCGAGACCAGGCCCTCGGCCAGTGCCGCACTCACCGCGATCAGGTGATCCGCCTGCCGGATCGCGGCGCGGATCTGCCGGGCCGGCCCCCTGTGCGCCGGCCAGGCGGTGACATCCGAACCACGCGCCGTGATCACCAGCGGCAGGCCCAGGCGCCGCGCCAGACGCGCGGCGGCGACACCGTCCGGATACAGGTAATGGGCATCGATCAGCTGCGGATGAAATCCGGCCGCATGCAGGCGCTCCATGCCCCGGCACATCGCCCGGTAGAGCAGCGACGGCGTCGCGGCACCGCTGATGCCGGGAATCACCCCGTAGCGCGGATGCAGCACATCGAGCCCGAGGCGAACATCCTCGCGCGGCACGCGGCCCCATTGCCCGAACCGGCCGAAGAGCGGCGCGCGGAATGGAAAATAGGGCACCGGCGCGATCACCCGCGCCGCGCAGCCGGTATCGGCGACGAGATGACGCAGCCGCGTCTCCACGAAAATCCCGTGCGAGGGAAACATCGCATTGGGATAAAGCGTGGACACGGTGGCGATGCGCATCACGGCCGCGTCTTCGACTGCGCCCGCCGCTGCCGCCAGCCCGAGCCCGCGGCCGGGGTGACCGCGGCCGGTGCGGCCGGCTTCGCCTCGACGTAATCGAACGGGGTCGCGCGCGGCTTGCGGGACGGATCCGCCGTCCGGGGCTCGTCGAAAATCCAGACCCCGAGCCAGAGGACGGCGATCATGGCGAGGAGAAAAAGCGCGGCGCTCATTGCGCGACCGCCCCGCGCGCCCGCCACCCCCGCGCGGCCGCAGGCGCCGCCTCGGCGGCGACCCGGGGCAATTCCGCGCGCAGCAGCACCAGGGCCGAGGACACGAGAATCAGCAGCATGTAGAAGTAGTCGTAATAGCCGAGCGACAGGAACGATCCGCCGACCATGAAGGCGATGATGGAAACCTCCGTCATGCGGCCGAAATCGACCAGCCAGGCCAGGGCCGGATTGCCTCGCGCCCGCCGCGCCACCCGCCGCGCCATGAACAGGCCGTTGAGGTTCAGCGCGATCCAGACGAACAGCGCCGGGAATCCCTGGTCGCCCAGGATCTCGAACCAGATGCTGTGGGTCGCCCGCTGCTGCGCCATCGGAAAATAGCGATGGATGACGCCAGGCATGGCGGTGGCCTGGAATCCGCCGCCGGTTAGCGGATTGTGCAGCGCGATCCCGAACGCATCGCGCCAGACCGTCATTCTCTCATTGGCCGAATTCGAATGATGGAAATGCAGGATGGTGAACATGCGCGCCTTCCAGTCGGCGGGCATGAAGCTGATCGCGGTGGCCATCACGATTCCGAACAGCAGGAAACTGGTCAGGCGGTTTCTGCTGTTCCACCACAGCCGCGCGACCATGGCGGCGAGGGCGATCAATCCGCCGCGCGAATAGGTCGCGACCACGGCGAACAGCGTCAGCACCATGCTCGCGAGCAGACCCGTCCGCACCGCGCGATGGGCGGCGTGCAGGCGCAGGTAGTTCATCAGCGGGATCGTCATCAGCAGCGCCACGGCGAGCTGGTTGTTATCGGCGATGAACGAGTTGGGCGGGCCGTAGACGTGATCTTTCCCGCCGGTCAGCAACGCGAAACCACCGCCGCGCACGCCGTAATAGCCGATCGAGATGACCATGATCCAGAGCACCGCGTGCAGCCGCCGGTGGCTGGTGACGAGGGCGCCGACGAGCATGGCAAAGCCGAGCGACTTGATCAGCTGGATGTAGTCATGGCTCTCCACACTGGCCGGCACCAGGGCGAAGAGCGTGTTGAGCGTGATCAGGCCCATGAAGGCCAGGATCAGTACCTGCGTCGATGTCATCGGAAAGCGGCGCGGCTCATGCGCGACGAGACAGCCGATCACGGTCGCCAGCGCGGCACCCAGCGCCCAGGGCAGATGCGCCCCGGTGCCGAAGAGGTCCTGCTGGGGGTTCATCAGCGAGATCCAGTCGAACGCGATCACCCCGACCATGGGGCGCACCATGGCCATGCCGAGCAGGATCAGGAACGGAACGGCCAGCGCCAGGAGATGCAGCATCGCGGGATCTCAGCCCTGCCGCTCCAGTTTCGCCAGCAGCGCCGCCGCCGCGGCATGGTCGGCGAACGAGGCCTTCGGCGTGACGATCGGCTTGAGGATCGCGATCGCCTTGCCCCGCTCGCCGGTGCGGGCCAGCGCGGCGGCATCGTGATAGGCGATCGACGGGTCGGCGGGGTCTTCCCGGTGCGCCGCATCGAGCAGCGCCGCCGCCCGCGCGCGCCGCGCCTTGCCGGGCGTGCCGTGGAGCAGGATCCAGCCGAGTGTGTCGGCGGTTTGCGGCGTCGGCGCCCCGACATAGGCGCGCTCGGCCAAGGCCTCGGCGTCCGGCTTGCCGGATTTCGCCTCGATCCAGGCGAGATTGTTGAGCGCCACCGCGTCCTGCGGCGCCAGGCGCAGGGAGTGTGCGTACTCCGCCGCGGCCGCCTTCAGGTCGCCCCGGGACAGCGCGACCGATCCCCGCATGTCGCTCAGCGCCACGCTGTCGGGGAACCGGGCGCTCGCCGCCTTGAGCAGGGCCAGCGCCGCGTCGCGATGGCCGCCCTGGATGTCGGCGCGGATCGCGCCCGCCGCCAGCGCCGGCGACGGATTGGCGTCATAGGCGGCCTTGAACGCGGCCGCCGCCTTCGCCCAATGATGCAGCGACAGGGCGAGATCGCCTTCCAGCGCGCCGGCCTCGGGCATGTGGTCGGGCGCGGCGGCGAGTCGCTTCGCCTCCTGCTCGGCCGCGCCGGCGCCGTGCCGCGCCAGGGCGAGGCCGACCCGGGCCTGCATGAGGGCGAGCTGGCGCGGATCGCGCGCGAGCCCGGCCTCGATCACCGCTTCGGCCGCCTGCGGCTGCTTGCGCGCCATGTCGATATGCGCGAGCGCCAGCCGCGACGTCACGTCGTCCGGCGTCGCGGCCAGCAGGGATTGCAGGTTCAGGGCGGCCTGATCGAGGCGCCCCTGCGCGGCATCGAGCTTCGCGCGCAGGAGCAGGATCTGCGGCTGGCGCTGCATCGCGGCCGGGAGGGTCGAGACCAGGTTGCCGGCCTCGGTGAACTGCTTCGCCGCGAGCCGCTGCTGCAGGATCGCCGCCACGAACGCGACATTGTCGGGGGCACGGTCATGCGCGCGATCGAGCGTGGCCAGCGCGGCGTCGGGCTGGTTCATCGTCCGTTGCAGGGCGGCCAGCGCGAGCACGGGGCGCGGATCCGCGGGATGCGCCTTCACCACGGCGGTCAGGCGTTTCAGCGCCGCATCCGGCCGCTGCGTCAGCAGGTCGACCCGCGCGAGGCCGAGCTGCGCCGTCACCGAGCCGGGGCGGGCGGCGAGCAGCCGGGTCAGGTCGGCCCGCGCCGCGTCGAGATCGCCGCGGCGGAAGTCCAGTTTCGCCTGCAGCTGCGCGGCGGCGGGTGTGGCGCCCTGCTTGTCCAGCGCGGCGACCATCTGCGTTACCGTCGGGGCGTCGTTCGCCAGCAGCGCGGCCGATCCCAGCCGGATCTCGACCGAGGTGAGCACGGCGCTCGCCGATGCGGGAACCCCGGCGAGCACCGCGCGGTATCGCTGCTCGGCCGCCTTGAAGTCGCCGCGCTGCTGGGCGAGCTCGGCCAGATTGATCCCCGCCGCGAGATCCTTCGGATCCGCCTTGAGGGCCTGAAGCGCGTCCTGTTCGGCCTCATTCCACTTGTGGTCGTGGATCTCGATCGCCGTGCGCAGGTCGAGGGCCTGGGCATCCAGCTTCCCGGCCGCCGCCAGCTTGTCGAGGCTGCGGCTGGCGACGCCGTAATGACCGCTCCGCACCGCCAGCGTGGCCACCAGCAGCTGCGCGGCGCTGTCACCGGGCTGCTGCGCCGCGAACTTCTGGGCCGCGGTCAGCGCGGCGGCCGGCTGGCCGAGCGCCGCATCCGTCCTCGCGCGAAGATACAGGATGCCGGGCAGCTGCGTGGCGATGCCGCCGAGATGATCGAGCAGCGCGCTGGCGCGATGCCAGTGATGTTCGTCGACGTCGATCGTCGCCTGGAAATACGCGAGCCCGGCCGAATGGGGCAGCAGGGAAGCCGCGCGCTTGAGCTCGGCCTGCGCCGCGGGCAGCGCGCCGGCGGCCAGGTGAGCCTGGATGAGCAGCAGTTTGCCGCGGGTGTTGAGCGGGTCCGCGGCATTGGCGCGCTGCAGGATGGTTGCGGCGCGCGCCGGCTGGCCCTCCCCGATGTCCAGTTGCGCCTCGCGGCGCAGCAGGGCCGGCGCGGCCGGCGTCACCTTGAGCCGCGCGGCGATCATGCGCCGCGCCGCGGCGAGGTCGTGCCGGGCGATGGCG